>JAJZUN010000012.1 GCA_021848555.1 Pseudomonadota bacterium
GGCGCAGCAGCGCCAAGATCGGTGCGGGCAAGTTCAGGCCGTTACGACCGCTGCAACCGGCTTAGCGTGCTTTATTTTCCGTTTTCTGAGGCGACCCCTAGCGGCCCTAGAACCGTTTTTTCTGTTGTCTTTAGGAAATCGGTCGACCCCACCCCTGATAGCGCGCCTGCGGCCTTCCTGGTGGCTTCTGCGGCGGTCGAAAACCTGCCACCGCCCTTTCGGAGTGCTGGCGGTTGGCCTGACTCCTTTTCTGAAGACCGCTTTTTACGGTGGTTGAGAATTGGGGCGGCTTTTTCTTGGCGGCGTGGGTTGAGCTGGGATGGTTTGCTGGGGCACTTGGCGTCCCCGCTTGCGGGGACTCGATAACGGGAGGGGGAGCCGGCTTGCCGGGGGAACCCGAAGGGTGCCCCGCGTAGCGCGTTAAAACGTTAATAAAGATTTGTTAAAAACCGCGCGCGTTGTTAAGGAAGTGAAAACCCGCACCAGCACTGCGTTTGCGGGGAGGAAACATCCCCGATAGCCGGTAACGAGCATCCCCGATAGCCGGTAAATCGCATCTCCGATAGCCGGTAAAAACATCCCCGATAGCCGGTTGTGCGTCTTAATGGTGAGGGTAAGCGCTTCAAACATCCCCGATAGCCGGTAAGTTATCCACATTTTCGACCGCAACGCACCTTGGTCGATTTTCTTCGGCACTGAGCAACAACATCAGTAACAAACCGATATAAAAGGTATTTCAGCCACAAATATATGTCTAAAGACCATCCCCGATAGCCGGTAAAAACATCCCCGATAGCCGGTTAACGCCTGAAAGGCAGATTTCTTCAAACATCCCCGATAGCCGGTTAACCGACTGCTAATTCGGTGCGTTCGAGGCTTGAGAACCAGGGCGAGAGGTTGAGGCGGACCAGCTCGCGAGAGAGCTTGCCGCTGTTGCGCGTGTAGAAAACCACGTCGGTCGGCTTGACCGCTGTATCGAGCGCCAGGCGGTACTCGGGCAGGGCATCGGCTTTGATGGTCTGGCGCAGTTCGTCGCGGAATTTGGCACGGCTAACGCGCGTGCCAATCTTTTCGGCCAGTAGGTCGATATTGATTTTCCACATAGGTTGATCGCCGCAATGCTTGCGCGCGATCTCGTAGAGCCGGCGCTCGATGGAGCGGGACAGCCGGAAATACGCGTGGTCTAGGGTCAGCACCTCGTAGTTCATCAGGCCGTTGTAAAGCCATTCGCTAACCGTGACGGAGAATTGCAGAACACGGGAGATGTGGCGCGTAACTTCCTTGCCGCGTTCGTCGGCTTCTTTGACGGTGCGTTTTTTCTCGTGGCTGATCTTGTAGCCGTCTATCAGGCCGAAACCTTCGGTCTGGATAACGCCGCCGGTCTCGATGTTGGTTTGTATCGTGGTGCCACGGAGGCGGTTGAGCAGGTCGACAATGCGCTCGAAAGAGGCGCGGCCGTCGCCGCGCTCGGTGCCGATGAGAAAGTCGCAGCTATCGATAACGACGGTGCGGGATGTGGGCATACCCTTGTTTTTGGCTTCGATAAGCTGGCTGGCGATGTAGAGCAGCAAGTCTTTGTCGAAGACTGTAGCAGCGCCAACACTCGACGGAATGATTTTGACAATGCGATTGCCGCGCCGGTATTCGCGCGTTTCGAGATCTTTATTCTTGGATAGCGAGAAGATGGGAAATTCCATGCTGGCCAGATCGTCCTTAAGTGGCCAGTTGGTAATGTCGCAGCGGAACAGATCGCCCTGCCCTGTATCAACCTCGGAAAGCCGTTTTTTCGCCATGTCGCTATCGACCAAATGAGTTATTACACTTTAGCGGATTTACTCAAAGTTTCATTTACTGCATTCTCAATCAGCGAGCCGAGCGAGATACCGCGCTCGATGGCGGCCATCTTCCATTGCTTGCGCGTGACCTCGGGAACGTTGATATTGACCCTTACAAGGCTTTGCCGGCCGATTTCGCCAACGGGAACGGTGGGACGCACGGCGTCCAGTTTTTTGGGCGTCAGAGCCATCCGGCTGTCTCCAGTTCTTTAACGATTAAATCGATTTCGGCCTTTGCTTGGCCGTCGCGGGTTTCGTAAACGCTCACGCCGTCGGTGAGTGCCTGGGCGTAGCTGACGCGGTTGGAAATGGCGGTATCCAGCATGTCGAGGCCGTATTCATTCCATGCGCCACTGAGGATTTCTTTTGATAATTTGGTGTTGCCAGAAACGCGAGTCGCCAGAAATGCGGATTCGACATTGCCGCCGAGGTCGCGCTTTCCCTGGATGAGTTTGACGGCGGCGGCCGATGCCCATACGTCGGCCCCGGATGGCTGCAAGGGGATCAACACCACGTCGGCAATCCGTACCACGTTGGCGGCCATCTTTTCCGCCTTGGCCGGGGTGTCGATGACGGCAATATCGGCGGCCAGCGTCTTGATGGCGGATAGCAGCATGTCGGGCCGGTCGAGCGCGACGACCGGGGGCAGGTTCGCATCGGGCGGCGAGGCTTCGCGCCAGTCGCGTGCGGTGCCTTGCGGGTCGGCATCGATCAACACCACGCGCCGCCCGGCGCGGTGCAGCGCGCAAGCGATATTGATTGCGCAGGTGCTTTTGCCGGCGCCGCCTTTCTCGTTGAGCAGGGCGAGGATTTTCATTAGTTCATACCATCAAATGAGTAAATGAAGATCTGATAATAATAACTTAATGAGTAAGCGTCAACGCGAAAAGTCGGCGCTGGCGGGACGGCAGGCATTCCCGATGTTTCTGGTATGATTTTCAAATGCGCCGCCTGTTCGCCATTTTCCTGTTGTTTTTTCTGCCGCTTCAGCTTAGCTGGGCGGCGGTGGGGATTTATTGCCAGCATGAGACGGGCGCCGCCGCCAAGCATTTCGGCCATCACGATCACCAGCACAAAGCCGATGCCAGCCACGGCGACCCAACCGATCCCAAGGCATCCGGTGGCATCGACAATGATTGCGGTGCCTGTCATGCCGGTTGTTGTGCGGCGGTCTTCGGTGAAATCCAGGTTTCAGCCCCGACGGACATGTCAACGGACATCGTTGATTACCGGCATAGCCTGAACACTTCGCCGCATTACCCGCCCGAACGTCCGAACTGGGCGCCCCTCGCCTGATCGGCGAGGCGGGTAATTTTTCCCCCCTGTATCCGCAGGTAACGTGACGGCCTGATCCGTTCGTTGCCTGCCGACCCGACCGGGTCGCGCCTCGCCGATTCCCCCTGTGTTCCTGTGGCCCCTGTGCCCTTTCATCACTGGAGAATCGGATGTATCGGAAATATCGTTATCGTTCCCTCTGCCTGGCCATCGGCGGCTTATTGGCGGCCGGCAGTCTATGGGCGCAATCCGCGCCACTCACGCTCAAACAGGCATTCGAGGCGGCGTGGTCACGCCAACCTGAAGCGCAGTCGCTGACAGCACGCCGCGAGGCCGCCGCAGCGCGTCGGCAAAGCGCCGACAGTTGGACGGCCGAGCCGCCGGCGCTGGAGCTTTCCGCCAAGACGGACCGGCTCGACAGGAATCAGGGCAACCGCGAATACGTCGCGGGAATCGCCTTGCCTCTGTGGCTGCCCGGCGAACGTTCACGATCCGGCGCACTGGCCGATGCCGAATCCAGAGCGACCGCCAGCCGGGCCCTGGCCGCCCAATTACGTACCGCCGCCTCCGTGCGCGAAGCCTGGTGGGCCTGGCAGCGTGCGCGTGTCGAGAAGGGGCTCGCGCAGGAGCGATTGAACGGCACCCATCAATTGGCATCGGATATCGCTCGGCGCGTCAAGGCGGGCGACCTCGCTCGCTCCGACCAGCACCAGGCGGATGGCGCTGCGGCAACGGCTGAGGTAACTCTGGCCGAAGCCAACACGGCTTTGGCGACGGCGACACAGCAACTGCGCGCGTTGATCGGGATGAGCCCGAGTTCCCAGGGCGCCGATATCCCTACCGCTGGCGAACCCGCGCCGACCGTGCCTGTCGATTTTGCCGCACTGGATACTTCGCATCCGGCAGTCGGCGAACTGCTCAACCGCGCCGAGGTCGCCCGGCGGGGTGCCGAACTGGCGGAAGTCCAGACCCGAGCAAACCCGGAATTGACGCTCGCCACGACGCGCGACCGTGGCATGTTTGGCGATCCATATCAGCAGACGGTCACTGTCGGCATCCGCTTCCCGTTCGGCTCGGACAGCCGGCACCGCGCCAAGGCGGGTCTGGCTCGTGCGGAGGCCATCGAGGCAGAAGGGCAATTACGACTCGAACGCGAACGCCTGATCGCCGATCTGGATGCCGCACATGTACGGGTCGAGTCCGCCCGGCAACAGCTCGCGGCCGCCGACAAGCGCGCGCAACTGGCGCGTGAATCCCGTGGCTTTTTCGAGAAGTCTTTCCGCCTCGGCGAAACCGATCTGCCGACGCGCTTGCGCATCGAACTGGAAGCGGCCGAAGCCGAACGTCAGGCCGCGCGTGCGCGCATCGATCTGGCCGCCGCCATTTCCCTCTTGCGGCAGACCCTCGGTCTGCTCCCCGAATGAATACAAGGAATCCAAGCATGAATCGTTTCAGGAATAGTTTGATTGCCCTGACGGGGGCGATCGGTATTGCTCTGTCCGTGACCACATCATGGGCAGGTGAAGGTCACGATCACGACGAAGCCCCGGTCGCCGCCGGCGGACCGGCTTTGCCGCGCTTCACGGCCGAGTCCGAATTGTTCGAACTGGTTGGGGTGGTCAATGGCAAACAGATCACGCTCTACCTGGATCGCTTCGCGGATGGCAGCCCGGTCAAGGATGCGAAGCTGGAACTGGAGTTGGGCGGGGTCAAGGTGCCCGTCGAGTCTCATGCCGAAGGCGAATTCGAGGCGACCTTGGCGCAGGACCTCAAGCCCGGCGTCATCGCTGTTGCCGCGACGGTGATGGCTGGCGCGGAAAGCGACCTGCTGGCCGGGGAGCTTGATCTACACGGTGAAACCACCGTCGCTGAAGCCCATCGCCACGACTGGAAGGAATATCTCTCCTGGAGCGTTGCTGGTCTCGTGGGACTGGCCCTGCTGATCACTTTCGCGCGCCGTCTGCGCGCTTCACGTCCAACGATGACCAGAGGTGCCGCATGAGCCCGCGCAAACTGATTCCCGCCGCGAGCCTCGTGCTTGCACTGATCGCCGCCCCCGTCTGGGCGGGTGACGGACACGACCACGGCGATGCACCGCCGGCAGCCAACGGCAACGGCCCGCAACGCCTGCCGGATGGCAGCGTCTTTCTACCCAAACCGGCGCAACGTCAGATCGGCGTGCGCACCCTGTCCGTCGAGGCCGGCGAACTGCCGCGCAGCATCGAACTGGCGGGCAAGACCGTCATGGATCCGAATGCCGGCGGCAAGGTGCAGGCAATGGTTGCGGGACGGCTGGAAGCCGGGCCCAAGGGATTTCCAAGCATCGGGCAAAGCGTGCGCAAGGGCGATGTACTGGCGTATGTCGTGCCGGCGAGCGATTCGATCGAACGCGCGAATCAGGCCGCCTTGCTGGCGGAACTGCACGCGGCGCGCGACCTCGCCGAAAAGCGGCTAGCGCGGCTGAAGGAGCTTGCCGACACGATACCGAAGAAGGAGATCGAGGCCGCCGAAAGCGAGCTGGCCAGCCTGGCCGGACGCATGGCCGCTGTCGGTGGCGGCTTGAGCAACCGCGATACGCTGGTCGCGCCCGTAGCAGGTGTCATCGCATCGAGTAACGCGGTCGCGGGTCAGGTGGTGGATGCGCGCGAACTGGTGTTCGAGGTCGTCGATCCGCAACGATTGCGCATCGAGGCCCTGGCCTACGATGCCGAGCTGGCCGCCGATGTCGCGTCTGCCAGCATTGCCGTCGGCGGCGAGAATGTGCCGCTGGTCTTCATCGGCGCCGCGCACAGTCTGCGCGAGCAGGCGCTGCCGCTGATGTTTCGCGGCGAAGGGGTGTCGTTGGGCCGCCTCGCGATGGGGCAAGCGGTGAAGGTATTCGTGCAGACACGCAGCAAGGCGCAGGGCATCCGCGTGCCGGCGGCAGCCCTGGCGAAGAACCCGGCGAACCAAACCATCGTCTGGGTCAAGACGGCGCCGGAACGCTTCGAGCCGCGCACGGTCACGGTCGAGCCGCTGGACGGCGCGCATGTGGCGGCGACGGCCGGCCTGCAGGCGGGGGATCGGGTCGTCACGCAGGGCGCCAGTCTGGTCAATCAGGTGCGCTGACATGTTCAAGCAGCTACTCGACAACAGCCTCGCCAATCGCCTGCTGGTCATCATCGCCAGCCTGGTGCTGATGGCCTACGGGGCATTCACGCTGACGCGCACGCCGGTGGACGTGTTTCCCGACCTCAACAAGCCGACGGTCACGATCATGACCGAAGCCGGCGGCATGGCCGCCGAGGAGGTGGAACAGCTCATCACCTTCCCGCTGGAAACGACGATGAACGGTTTGCCCGGCGTGGGCAGCGTGCGTTCCGTCTCCAGCGCGGGACTGTCTTTCGTCTATGTCACCTTCGACTGGAGCACGGAGATTTTCCGGGCGCGGCAGATGGTGTCGGAACGCCTGTCCTCGATGGAAGAAGGCTTGCCGGAAGGCGTGGTGCCGCGCATGGGGCCGATCAGCTCGGTGATGGGCGAAATCATGCAGATCGCCATCCCCATCGACACGGCGAAGATTTCGCCGATGGCGGTGCGCGAATACGCCGATTGGGTTCTGCGGCCGCGCCTGATGGCGATTTCCGGCGTTGCTCAGGTCATCCCCATCGGTGGCGAAGTGCGCCAGTTCCAGGTGCAGCCGAACACCGCGCGCATGGCCGAACTGGGAATCGCGCATGAGCAGTTGGAAGCAGCGTTGAAAGGCTATTCGTCGAACACCTCCGGCGGTTTTCTGGAACTCAACGGACGGGAATATCTGATCCGTCACCTGGGCCGCACCTCGCGCCTCGACGACTTGAAGAACCTGGCGCTGACGGCGCGCAACGGTCAGCCCCTTCTGCTGCGCCAGATCGCCGAGGTAACTTTCGCGCCGGCCTTGAAGCGCGGCGATGCCGGTTTCGAGGGCAAGCCGGCGGTGATTCTCGGCATCCAGAAGCAACCGACAGCAGACACCATCCAGCTCACGAATGCCATCGAGAGCGCCCTGGGCGATCTGAAAAAGTCGCTGCCGGCCGGCATGGAAGCGCCGCAAGTTACCTTCCGGCAGGCGAGTTTCATCGAGGCATCCATCACCACGCTGCAAGGCAAGCTGATTGGCGCCTCGGTGTTCGTGGCGGCCATCCTGTTTTTCTTCCTGGGCACCTTGCGCCCGACGGTGATTGCCCTGACGGCGATTCCCGTGTCGATCTTCATGACGGCGCTGGTGTTCCAGTATTTCGGCATGTCGATCAACACCATGACACTGGGAGGCCTCGCCATCGCCATCGGCGGGCTGGTCGACGATGCCGTGGTCGGCGTCGAGAACGTGTTGCGCCGCCTGAAGGAAGACCGCATCAAACACCACGATCACCGGCTGCACCCGTTGACGCTGGTGGCGCATGCGACGATGGAAGTGCGCTCGGCCATTCTTTACGCGACGATCATCATCGTGCTGGTGTTTCTGCCGCTGTTCGCCTTGCCGGGCATGGATGGTCGGCTGTTCGTGCGGTTGGGGATCGCCTTCATCGTGTCGACGCTCGCCTCGCTGGTGGTCTCGGTGACGATCACGCCGGTGCTGTCGTTCTACCTGTTGCCGCGCATGAAGTCGCTCGACCACGGCGACACGAAGGTACTGGCCTGGCTGAAAGCGCGTTACCGGAATAGCCTGCAAGCCGTGCTGAACCGCCCACGGCGGGCGATTGCCGCCGGGGCGCTGGCCGTGCTGGTGGCGGTGGCGGCGGTGCCTTTCTTCCCCACGACTTTCCTGCCACCCTTCAACGAGGGCACCTTGTTGATCGGCTTGCGCCTCAATCCCGGCGTGACGCTGGCGGAATCGTCGGCGCTGGCGCGGCAGGCCGAAGTGCTGGTGGCGCAAGTGCCGGAAGTGACGCACGTCGGCCGGCGCAGCGGCCGCGCCGAACTCGACGAGCATGCCGAAGGCGTGCATGTGAGCGAGCTCGATGTCGGCATCAAACCGGCAGCCGAGCTGACCCGCTCGCTGGACGAAATCAAGGCCGACCTGCGCGCACGCCTAGGCAACTTGCCTGGCGCCGTCGAAATCGGCCAGCCGATTTCCCATCGCATCGACCACATGCTTTCCGGCGTGCGTTCGCAGGTCGCCATCAAGGTTTTCGGGGAGGATCTGGACACCTTGCGCGGCCAGGCCGAAGCGCTGCGGGCAAAGCTCGCCACCATTCCCGGCCTGGCCGATCTGGCCGTCGAAAAACAGGTGCTGGCGCCGCAGATCAAGGTGCGCATCGACTACGCGGCCGCCGCGCAGTACGGCATCCCGACGCCGCAGATTCTGGCCACCCTGCAAAGTCTGGTTGAAGGCGAAAAGGTAACGCAGATCGTCGAAGGCAACCGACGCTTTGCGCTGGTGGTGCGCCTGCCGGAGTCGGCGCGTTCCGTGGAGGGTCTGGGGCGGATTCTGCTGGAAACGCCCAACGGCCGGATTCCCTTGTCGCGGATCGCCACCATCGAGGACAGCGACGGCCCCAACCAGATCAGCCGCGACGATGGCAAACGCCGCATCGTGCTATCCGCCAACGCACAGGGCCGCGCCTTGTCCGAAATCGTCGCGGATATTCGCCAGGTGGTCAGCGAAACCCCGTTGCCCGAGGGCTATTTCGTCACGCTGGGGGGGCAGTTTCAGGCGCAGGAAGAAGCCTCACGGCTGGTAGGCCTGCTGTCCATCGTCTCGCTGGTGCTGATGTTCGTGGTGCTGTTCAGCCGTTACCAGTCAGTCACCTTGTCCGTGTTGATCATGGCCAACATCCCGCTGGCGCTGGTGGGGGCCGTGCTCGGCTTGTGGATTTCCGGGCAGCCGCTGTCGGTGGCCGCCCTGGTCGGCTTCATCACGCTGGCCGGCATTTCCGTGCGCAACGGCATTCTCAAGGTCAGCCATTACATCAACCTGATGCGCATGGAAGGCGAGAGCTTTGACCACAAGATGATCCTGCGCGGCTCCCTGGAACGGCTCGCGCCGGTGCTGATGACCGCGCTGGTCACCGCCTTCGCCCTGGCGCCGCTGCTGTTCGAGGCCGAGCAGCCCGGCACCGAAATCCTTCACCCGGTCGCCGTCGTCATCTTCTCCGGGCTGATCAGCTCGACCCTGCTCGATACCTTCCTGACCCCGGCGCTGTTCTGGATGTTCGGCCGCCAGGATGCCGAACGCCTGATGTCGGACAAGGATGCCGAAGCACTTTGATTTTTTTCTTCTACAAAAGCGAAAGGAAACCACGCATGAAAACCATTCATCTTCTCGCCACGGTCGCTCTGGGTTTTGCGGGCAGCGCTTATGCCGCCGACAAGCATGATCATGGCCACGAACACGCCTCCCTGCACGGCGGCATCGTCACCGAGGTCAAGGACATGGATTACGAGTTCGTCGCCAAACCCGACCGGCTGCAACTGCATCTGCGCGATCACGGCAAGGCGGTGGACGTATCCAAGGCCAGCGCCAAGGTAACGCTACTGGCGGGAACCGAAAAACAGGAAGTCGAACTCAAACCGGCCGGCGACAAGCTAGAAGCCGTCGGCGCCTTCAAGGTGGCCGCCGGTACCAAGGCGATTGCCCTGGTCACGCTGCCCGGCAAGCCGGCAGCAACGGCGCGGTTTGTGTTGAAGTAAATAAATCCCGAAAGGAAACGACCATGAATACGAAACTGATTCTCTTGGCAGCCAGCACAATCGTTTTAGCAGCCTGCACATCGACCGGTTCGATAAAATCCGGAAACGACACCCTGTCGGCTGTCGTGGCCCGAAATTTATTCGGGCCCGACAAAATCGAAGCAACGCTCAATGGCAAGGTTTATCGAGGCGACTGGCAGATCGGGCCGCCTTCGAGGGAGCAGGCACAAGGCGCAACCTATCGGCATAGAACGCATATGCACACGGCCAAGCAAACGCTGAAGGCCGACGATGGTTCGACAATGGATTGTCAGTGGGAAACACATCTTTATGCGGCAGACGGCTTGTGTGTTGCCAATGGCAAAGAATATTCCATAGCCATCAAACAATAAGATGGCCGATTGTTGCAAGGATGCCTGTAGTACGCTGACTGTTGTCAGCCCGCGTTATCGCCGTGCGCTGTGGATTGCTCTTTGGGTCAATGCCGCGATGTTCGGTGTGGAGATTGTAGGGGGCATCTTGGCCGATTCCGTCTCGCTGCTGGCCGATGCGGTGGATTTTGCGGGAGATGCGGCGAACTATGGGCTGTCGCTGGCGGTGCTGGCGATGGGCCTGGTCTGGCGCGCTCGTGCTGCATTGGTCAAGGGCCTCAGCATGGGTGCCTACGGGGTATTCGTGCTGGGTAAGGCCGGATGGGGCGCGTTTGCGGGGGGCGTGCCGGAGGCGTTGACGATGGGGGGCGTGGCGTTCGTGGCGCTGCTCGCCAATGCCGGCGTGGCCGCCCTGCTTTACGCCTATCGAGACGGCGACGCCAACATGCGTTCGGTTTGGCTTTGCAGCCGCAATGACGCGCTCGGGAATATTGCGGTCATGCTGGCCGCCGTCGGGGTTTTTGGTACCGGGCAGGGCTGGCCCGACCTGATTGTTGCCGCCATCATGGGCGGGCTGGCCTTGAGTGCGGCGAGGACGGTCATCGCGCAGGCACTTGGAGAATTGCGCCGTTAGCGCGATGACGACTTGCTTTTTGAAACAGTTGGCTGGTGACCGGAATAAACGGTCGTTTTAGTCGGCCGCCTGTGCACTGGTTTTCGATAATTCAATCGGCCGCTAAGCGGCCGGATTAAGTCGCCTTTGCCTTTATCTCGGAAACTGCCCGAAAAGTCGGCGCTGGCGGGACGGCGGCGGGGTTGGTTTTGCCACCAACTGACTGAGCTTTTGCGCCCCAGCGGCGACCGAGAGCAGCGGCCGGCGCGGGCTGGCAGGGTTTTATTGCCGGCCCGCGCTGGACGATGAGCGAGGAAGCAACCACACCACCCACGGCGCAGCCGCTGACTAAATGAACGGCAACGCCGCCAACTTGCCGGGGATAGCGATTTTGCATAACGGCCGTTATACGACCCGAAGGGCGCGCAGCGAGTCGGGGCCAGAAGGGAGCTTGCGGAATGAATGGCCCCGACTTTGTATAACGAGCGTTATGTAACTTCGCTGGTTATCCCAGGCCAGCGTGACCCTTGAGCGAAGCGAACTAACTTAGGCCACGGGGATCGCGCGGCCTCGGGCGCGGCGGGCTGGCGGATCTCGCTTTTCGATCCGCCAGCGGGGCGCGTTCCCCGTGGCCTGCCTTTGACTTGGGCGGCGTAGCGGTCTCGCGCAGCGAGTCCGCGGGCAGGAGAGACAGGCGGTCGAGCGGCGGCCGGCGTAGCCGCTGGAGCCGTGGGCGGCCTTATCGCCGACGGCACAAGCGGCGGGCAGTACGCGACCAGGGTAGCCAAGGGCAAAAGTCGGCGCTGGCGGGACGGCGGTAGCGGGACGCACGAAGCCAGGGCGCGGCTTTTTGCGCGCTGGCGCGGTTCAGGATGCGAGGCGGTAGCCCGTGGCGTGGCGCAAGCAGGCGAGCGGCTTTTTGCTGGCCTGCGCCGTGCCGCGCCGTGGGCGGTCCGAGGGCTGGCGGCGCGTCAGTCCGTGAGGCGATAGCGCCGGTGGCGCAGATTCACCGCGCGACCGGTGCGGGGAGGATGCCCATAGTGTGCTACCGTGTACTTACCATGTAATACATGAGGACAACACCATGAGCGAGGCAACCTTTACGTTCCGGGTCGATGAGGCTCTGAAATCCGAGTTTTCCAGCGCCGCGAAGAACCGCGACCGCAACGCCGCGCAGTTGCTGCGCGACTTCATGCGCGACTTCGTCAAGCAGCAGCAGGAAGCGTCTGCGTATGATGAGTGGTTTCGTCGTCAGGTGCAAATCGGCCTGGATTCCGCCAATGCCGGCGAGCTGATCTCAGCCGAAGAGGTCGAGGCCGAGGCGGAAATCTGGCGCGCGGAGACACGGCGCAAGATGGCCGGCGCTGCTGCGTGAAATTGGTCTGGACGCAACCGGCGCGACAAGACCGAAGGGAAATTCGCGAGTACATCGCCGCCGATAGCCCGGGCGCTGCACTGGCGCTTGACGAACTGATCGCGAAGAAAGCCGGGCACCTGGTCGATCACCCCGGCCTCGGCCGTCCGGGCCGGATCGCTGGCACCCGCGAACTGGTGGCGCATCGCAATTACATCCTGGTGTATGACGTGGCCGGCGAGTGGGTGCGTGTGTTGCGCGTCATGCACGCGGCCAGGCAGTGGCCGCCGCAGCGGTGATGCATCCCGGGAACGGTATTACCTGAAGCTGCGCGGCCCCAGCAGGGCGTTAAGCTCGGTTGCCTTGCCGCCGAAGTCTGCGCCGAGCGCTTCCAGCCAGCGGCAAATCTGCGAACGCGGCAGGCGCTCGGCCTCCATGCGTGCGATGTCGGCCTGATGCTGGCGGATGATGTCGCGGTTCCGTTCGGTTACTTGTAACTTCTCGACCTCGGCGGCGGTGAGCTTCTTTTTCCGGCGCGGCCGGGTGGCCGGCTGGATCGTCAGCGGCATCGGCGCGGCCTGCCGGGTGGCCGGCACGGCGGCGGCTTCGCCGGAAAGAATGGCGCGGATCGCGGCGGCCTGTGCTGGCGTCGCCCAGGTGTGAATCTGAATAAAGCCCTTGGCGCGCAGGCGCGCACGGTGGGCGGCTTGTTTCTCGGCGTTGGTCAGGCCCATGGTGTTAGCTCCCGTCGGTTACTTGTAACCAATGATAGCGCGGTTACTTGTAACCGTCAAGCCTTCGGCGGGACTTTGATATTGCGACGCCTGAGCCATTCGTACAGGGTCGACGGCGCGCACTCGATCAGGCGCGCGATGTCGCGTTTGTTGATGCCTTTGGCGAGATAGTCGCGGATGGCCTTGTCGTGGTCGTCGAGCTTGACCCGCTCGGCGTGGCCCTTCGGTCGGCCCAATTGGATGCCATCGGCGCGGCACTTGGCCAGCGCTTCCTTTGTCCTGATGCTGATGAATTCGCGCTCGATCTCGGCGGCAAGGCCCAGCACGGTGGCGGTGATGCGCGACTGCATGGAGTCATCGAGCCGCATGTTTTGCTTGGCGATGTGCACAGAAACGCCGCGCTCGGCGCAGTGCTGGAGCACTTCGAGCACCTGGAGCGTATTCCGGGCAATGCGGGAAATCTCGGCGAAGATGAGCACGTCGGCCGGGTTGAGCGATTCCAATAGAGCGCCTAGCTTGCGTTCCTTCCAGGACGATTTACCGCTGGCCGAATCTTCGGTGAACTTGAGACCGGCGAAGCCGTTTGCGTTGGCGTATTCCAGAATCCCATGACGTTGGTTGTCGACGTCCTGGGCGTCGGTACTGACACGCAAGTAAGCGTGATACTCGGAAATCATGTCGAGCTGCTGGGGCATGGCGCTTACCTCGGTTTGAAACCAACACGGGCCAGCTCGTTGGCGAGCACCATCAGGCCAGTCTGCGCACCGTCGGCCTCGGCATCGTCGGCGGAAAGCTGGCGAATATCAGCCCAGCCGACACGCTTGCAGAACTCGGCCACGGCCCAAGCCTGCTCCCTGGTAAGCAGGAGGTGAACGTCGACTAGTGAGGTGTCGGGTTTAGGCATCTGGCAAGGGCGGAAATAGTTTGAAGACGTTTTAATCATACGCAAGCAGGCCGGGGATAACAACAGCGTTAATGCCGGACACAGGCGAACGCGGGCAGGACAGCGGCAATCAGGCTGACACGGATAGATTGCCCTTATTGGAAGTCGGCGCTGGCGGGACGGTGCAAGTGACCGGAATAAACGGACGTTTACTTCGAACGCCCCGAGGCTGTCCAGACTCTGGCAGAATAAGGAAGTTTTTATATACCATACGCCCCGCGCCGGTACGGGCGCGGGAGGCCGGGAAAACCCTGAATTTCCTCGGAAATTAGGGCAAAAGTCGGCGCTGGCGGGACGGCATTTCTATACCAAGCGGACGCCCCTGAAAGCGTCCGGGCAAAGGGGGATTTCAGGCGGTGCAGTATCTGTGCTTCCAGCGGCAAAAGTACGGCGCGGACGGTGCCGAGCGTTACGTTTTGCCCATCGTCAAGCGCAAAGACCGCAAATATGGCCCGGTGACCGACACGCAAGTTATCGGCCGAAAAACCCCAACCTTGATAACCGGCGCGCACGACAGCGGCAAAAGCCGGATGCTGCAAAAGCTCCACGAAGAGGAACGCGCCATCTGGGGCAAGAAGATCGACGCGGCGGCGCTGTGGCTGGGCGCACTTCGGCCGCTCGGCGCTTGGAGCGATGCGGAACACGTCGCGGCCTGGTGGGATGCGCGCGCGGCGACACTGGCCGCAAAAGTCGGCGCTGGCGGGACGGCGGCTAAACCCGATCACCTGCGCCCCTGGGCGAAGCTGAAAGCTTGGGAGCGCGCCGAGGCGCTGCCCGATTACCTGCGGGACACCGGCGCGGTGCTGTTCATGGACGATTGCCACAAGCTGGCCGGTCGAAAGCTCCAGATCGCGCGCGAATGCGCGCTGACGGCTAAGGTCTGGATCGCCAGCGCCAGCGATGAGCAGCGGATACCGCCTAACCTCAGATCTGTGATGATGCGGCGAGATCCGCAAGTGATCCGGCTCGGGACCGACGTAGCGTATGACGCCACCAACGTACTGACGTGGGTTCTTGCCCTGGTGCTGCTGGCCTCGGGCGCGTGGGAAGCCTCGATCGTGGTGGCTGGCCTGAAAGCCTTGAGCGGCGGCCGACAAGCGGCGCGGCAAGATGCGTGACCTGGCGCGGTGGTGCGCGCGGGCTATTACTTTAGTCATAGTCACCGTCCCGCCAGCGCCGACTTTTGCGGCCGATGAGAAGGGCGGAAACCTCTGGCCCTGGGCCAGCCAAAACGCCAAAGACCCGCCGAAGGTGCAGCCTTACGAGGTGCCGACGTTCGGCGCGAAACGGAACTTTCGGGACGCCCCGGCGCAGTGGCAGAAAGCGCCGAAGATCGACGGCGATGCGATATTCCGCATGGTGGTCGCCTGCTACCCGAATAAATCGCGATGGAATCTCGATGTCGACCTCCAGGCGGCGGTACGAAATCAAAACATGGTCGACGTCACCGGGACGGTGATTGGTCAACATACCGTGGGGATAGTGGCGCGGCTGCCGCTCTACTCGGCCACGGAAATGGACCGGGAACGCGAGCGCGAATACAAGCGACGGACGGACACGGCCGGCAAGGTGGCCGAGTTCATCGGCCAGCTGGCAACGCGGAATCAGGCGCTGCGCACGCTGGCCCTGGCGGCGGCGATGGAATCGCGCGCGCAGATTCGAGTCAACGAGGGAATCGCGGACGCCGAAGAGCAGATCAAGTACCTGGACAAAGTAGCGGCGGCAGAAAACCAACTCATCACGGCCGAGGCGAAAGCCATGGATGCGCGCCTCTCCCTGGTAGCCATGTGCCGCGACGAGGAAGCGGACGCGGTTAACGCTTACCTTACTGACCTGGCGCACCTGCCAGCAGCGGCGAAGCCGTAAAGTCGGCGCTGGCGGGACGGCGGCAGTGAAATGGTTCAATCATATTTTGCTGGCAGCAGCGCCCACGGCGCTGATTGCCCCGCGCCTGGTGCCTTTGGCCATCTTGGGCGCGACAGCGCCCGACTGGATGGAATGGCTGGCCAAGCTCGCGCGGCGGCCGGTGCCACATCGAGGGCCGACGCATTGGGTGGCGGCCTGGCTGGTCGCGTTAGCGGCCGGCGCAACTTTTCCGGCGCCCGCCGGCAGCCTGATAACAGCCTTCGCCTTCGGCGGACTAACCCACGTCCTGGCGGACGCGCTGACCGTTTCCGGCGTCCCCTTCTCGCCGCTCAGCGAGCGGCGCTTTCATCTCATGGGCGGCCGGATGCGCACAGGTGCAGCCGGGGAATTCGGCCTGGCCTGGGGCGTGGTGCTGGCGTGCTGGGTCTTGTCTGGCCAACTCGCCGCGCCTAGCGGCGGATACTTGCCTTTCTTCCCGGATTGGTCGGCGAGATACGAGGCTGGAACCGCGACGGCGAAAGAGTGGCGGGACAATCGATTCAGGTTCTTTTGACCCTGAAAAGTCGGTGCTGGCGGGACGGCAAATATCGGCCGCGATAGCGGGGGTCGTTTCAGAAAACGGAAAATAAAGCACGCTAAGGATCAGCTAATAAGCAAAAAGGAGTCTCAGTCCCTCTTGCTCCGTGCT
>JAJZUN010000647.1 GCA_021848555.1 Pseudomonadota bacterium
ACCCGTGTTACCTCTTTGCCAACAAGCGCTACGCTGACTTCTTCGGTCCTGATCCGGCGAACATCGTCGGCAAACACCTGCGCGAGGGCGTCGGGGAAGACGCCTACCGCGAGATAGAAAGTTATTTTGCGCAAGCGCTGCAAGGACACCCGGTCACTTACCAAAGGACGCGCAAGCTTGCAAACGGCGAGTCCCGCTATCTCGAGGTCAAACTGCTGCCGCATATCGGGGACCAAGGCAGGGTGTTGGGTTGTTTTTCGGTGACCACCGACATCACCGAACACAAGCTGGTGCAAGAGAGCATCCAGCGCGTGGCGCATCACGACAGCCTCACCGGCCTGCCAAACCGCATGCTGTTCAACGACCGGCTGCAGCAAGCGATAAGCCTGGCCAAACGCGACTCGCGCCAGGCCGCGCTGCTGTACCTCGACCTGGACCGGTTCAAGCCGGTGAACGACACCCTGGGGCACGCCGCCGGCGACGAACTGTTGCAAGCGGTTGCCGCGAGAATCCGGAGCGAGGTGCGCGGATCCGATACGGTGGCCCGCGTCGGCGGCGACGAATTGTAGCCGAGATCAGCTGCCCGGCGCCGGCTGGGGATCAAGTCGCACAGATTGCATATAATGGCTCATCGGAATTCGCAATCAACGGGAGCAGCCATGCAATTCGATCCGAAACGCAGTGATTTGACCCTGGGCATCATCGGCACCGGCGCCATGGGGCGCGGCATCGCCCAGGTCGCCACCACCGGCGGCATGCACGTGCTGATGACCGACGCACGCGCGGGTGCCGCGGCCGAAGCGAAGGATTTCGTCTCCAAGATGCTGCAGCGCGCGGTGGAAAAAGGCAGCATGACGAAGGAGGCGCATGCGGCCGCGATGGCCCGGGTCGAAGTGGTCGACGGCCCGGCGGCGATGGCGCCCTGCCATCTGGTGATCGAGGTCATCGTCGAGGACCTGGCGGCGAAGCGCGCTTTGTTCGCCGAACTCGAAGGCATCGTCAGCGCCGACTGCATCCTTGCGACCAACACTTCATCGCTGTCGGTGACCACCATCGCCGCGAAGCTGAAACAGCCGGAGCGTTTCGCCGGGATCCATTTTTTCAATCCGGTGCCGGTGATGAAACTGGTCGAAGTGATCGACGGCGTGCGCACCGAGCCCTGGGTGGGCGATGCCTTGATGGAGGTGGGCCGGCGCATGGGCCGCGAACCGGTGCGGCTCAAGGATGCGCCGGGCTTCATCGTCAACCAGGTCGGCCGCGGCTTCGGCGTCGAAGCCGCGCACATCGCGATGGAGGGCATCGCCAGCTTCGTCGACATCGACCGCATCATGCGCGACGTCGCGGGCTTTCGCATGGGGCCGTTCGAACTGATGGAGCTGACCGGCCTCGACGTGAGCCAGCCGGCCAGCGTCGCCATTTACGAGCAGTGCTACCACGAGCCGCGCTACCGGCCGGCGCAGCTGATGCGCAGCCGCTACGAGGCCGGGATATTCGGGCGCAAGACCAACAAGGGTTTCTACGACTACGCCGAGGGCAAGGCGCTGGTGCCGGCCGAGGCCGCGGCGCCGTCCGTACGGCCGCAGAGCGTCTGGGTCAGCCCGGCCGAGCCCGACGGCCATGCCGCGCTCACGGCGCTGCTGAAGGCGCTGAACGCGCCGCTGGAGACCGGCGCCAAGCCCAGCGCCGAGGCGCTGATCCTGGTCACGCCCTACGGCGACGATGCGACTGCCTGCGCGGTTGCGCAGGACCTGGACGCCAGACGCACGGTGGCCGTGGACACGCTGTTCCCCATGGTCAAGCGGCGCACCATCATGACCACGCCGGTGACCGACCCGGCTTTCCGCGACGCCGCGCAGGGCCTGCTCGCCAGCGACGGCGTGCCGGTGACCGCGATCAAGGACAGCCCGGGCTTCATCGCCCAGCGCATCGTGGCCATGATCGTGAACATCGGCTGCTATCTGGCGCAGAGCCGCACCGCGGCGCCGGCGGATATCGACAAGGGTGCGACCCTGGGACTCAACTACCCGCATGGCCCCATGGCTTTTGGCGACACCCTGGGGCCGGCCAAGGTGCTCAAGGTGCTCGACAATATGACCAGGCTCTACGCCGACCCGCGCTACCGGCCCAATCTGTGGCTGACGCGCCGCGCGCGCCTGGGCGTGTCGCTGCTCACCGCCGACAGCTGATCGCCAGCGCCGCGGCCGGCTGCCGCGGCGTCCGCATCGCCGGGCGGGGATAGCAAGGCGGTAATCGCGCGCGCGCGCACCAGCAGTTCCGGCCACAGCGTGTCCGTGTTCTTGGTGCGGTTGCTGTTCCTGCTCTTCGGTGACGACACACGCATGTGGAAGCACAACCTCTTCCAGGCGTACGTGCTGGGGTCGCCGAAGGACGGCACTGGCCTGGGCGGCATGATGGCCGAACTGTTTCAGGTGCTCAACACCCCGAAGGAGCAGCGCCCAACCACGCTGAGCGGACCTCTGGCGGAGTTCCCCTATGTGAATGGAGGCCTGTTTGCTGAGCCGCTGACGGTGTTCACATTCACCCCGCGCATGCGCTCAGCGTTGGTGGCAGCGTGTACCTATGACTGGTCCAGCATCTCGCCCGCGTTGTTCGGGTCCATGTTCCAGACCGTCAAGAGCCGCGAAGCTCGACGGGAACTCGGTGAGCACTACACCTCCGAGGCCAACATCTTGCGCGTCATTGGGCCGTTGTTCCTGACCGACCTCAACGACAGGTTGCATGAGGCTTGGGAGAACCCCGCGGCGCTGAAGCAACTGCGGGAGGAACTGGGCAAGTTGCAGTTCCTCGACCCCGCGTGCGGGTGCGGCAACTTCCTGCTCGTTGCCTACAAGCGACTGCGCGAACTGGAACTCAAGGTCATAGCGCGGCTTGCTGAACTTACGGGCAGTATCGCGCTCACTATCGACGGCAGTCTCGGGCTGCGCGTACACCTCGGGCAGTTCCACGGCATCGAGTACGAGGAGTGGTCGGCAC
>JAJZUN010000648.1 GCA_021848555.1 Pseudomonadota bacterium
AACTTCAGATGTCCCGATTGCGTTTTGCGATCCTCGATTCCCGCCGATACCGCCGCCATGTCCTTGCGGTAGGAAAAGACGATCCGCGTCCGTCCGGCCTCGATGTCGGGCAGGAGTTTGTTCGTAATGACCTGAAATTCCATGACAGCCTGATGGGCAGCGCCGTGGGCCGCCGCCGCCGCCAGCAGCCCCACATAATAAGGCCGCTTTTCATGGCGCATCAGGGCGTCGATGTACCATTCAGGCGGCGGCGCTCCCATGGTGGCGTGCTGGGGCGGCACGACCACGTAGAAGCCGCGCCGGGGCCGGATAAGCTGGCCACGCCGCTGCAAACGCTCGGCGGCATCGAGGAATGCGCCCCGGCTGATGCCGATCTCCTTCCGCGCCTCGTCAGCGGAAAAGACTCCCCGGCCCGCGGCAAGCAGGCCAGAAGCGTAGGAGGACAGGGCTGATCGCTCAATTCTGATCATATCTTATTATCCGCTTTCAGCGCGGAAATTTCAATATGATACTATGAAGGTTCAGGCTCTGAAGGGAGCCATCACGGGCCTTGGTGACTGGACCATCGAGAGTGTTTCGCCTTTGCGGTGGCCAAGAACCGCCAGGTTCCATTGCTGTTCAAGGATAACGATTTCAGCAAGACCGATATCGAACCAGCGCTTCGTCCCTGATCGGTATGGGAATGCAGCCGCCCCGAGCCGCTGCCGGCAGAAGTGGCCGCGACTCACGCAACCGTGATGTCGCAATTAACTATTTTTAATTGATTTTGTTGCGCATTTGCTCCCTGATTTGGTCAGGAAGTATGTCTGACCGTAATGGAAAACCGACCCGTCGCCACGGAGGATTCCCCGCCGTCCAGCGGAATTGGCGCGGTGGTCGGCATGCTCCGATTTCACGGCTTGCCGGCAGAAGCGGAACAGATCAGGCACAGCCTCGGCGATAGCCCGCCACTTGCCGAAATCATTCGTCACCTGCGACGGGCGGGCCTGCGCGCGCAGGCGGTTCGTGTCGGCAGCAAAGGCTTGCCTCGGGCGCCATTGCCGGCAATTGCGGGGCAAACGGACGGCGGCTTCATCCTGTTGGCCAAAATCGGGGACGATCGTGTCCTGCTGCTGGATTCGGCGACGCAGCGGCCGAGGATCGAGCCGCGCGCTGACTTTGAAGCGGCATGGGATGGCCATCTCATCCTTGTCAGCCGGCGCGCCGGGCTCGGCGAACTGGCACGGCGTTTCGATATCACCTGGTTTCTCGGAGCGGTGCATAAATATCGCTGGATCCTCGGCGAGGTTCTGGTCGCGTCCCTGTTCCTGCAGATTTTTGGTCTGATTTCCCCGCTGTTCTTCCAGGTGATCATCGACAAGGTGCTCGTCCACCGCGGCTTGAGCACGCTTGATGTGCTTATCGTCGGGATGGTTGGCATCGGCTTGTTCGAGGCCCTGCTCGGCGGCTTGCGAACCTACGTTTTTGCTCACACGACCAATCGCATCGATGTCGAGCTTGGCGCCCGGCTGTTTCGTCATTTGCTGGCGCTGCCCTTGCCCTATTTTCAGGCCCGGCGCGTCGGGGATTCGGTCGCACGGGTGCGTGAGATTGAAAACGTCCGCCAGTTCATCACTGGCTCCGCGCTCACTTTGGTTATCGACCTGCTTTTTACCGTCGTCTTTCTCGCCGTGATGGCGGTCTATTCGGTATTTCTCACGGCAATCGTTCTGGCCTCGCTGCCGCTTTATGTCGCGGTGAGTGTGGCGATGACGCCACTGTTCCGGCATCGCCTGCAGGAGAGATTCCAGCGCGGGGCGGAAAACCAGGCCTTCCTGGTGGAAGCGATCACCGGTGTCGAGACCCTGAAATCGATGGCCGTCGAGCCGCAGATGCAGCGGCGCTGGGAGGAGCAACTCGCGGGCTATGTGTCGTCGAGCTTTGCCGTGACCACCATTGGCAATGTGGCGACGCAGTTGATCCAGGTGATCAGCAAGCTGGCGACGGCCGGGGTGCTGTTTTTCGGGGCGCGCGCGGTCATGGACGGGGCGATGACCGTCGGTGAACTGGTGGCATTCACCATGCTGGCCGGGCGGGTCAGCCAGCCGGTGCTGCGGCTGGCCCAGATCTGGCAGGATTTTCATCAGACGCGGCTCTCCATCGACCGTCTCGGCGACATTCTGAATACCCCGCCGGAAGCGGGCGTTGGCGCCGGGCGCACGGCCCTGCCCGCGATCCATGGCGCCGTCGCCTTCGAGCGGATGCGCTTTCGCCATCGCCTCGATGGGCCGCTGGTGCTGGAAGACATCACCCTCACGGTGAATGCCGGCGAGGTGGTGGGCATCGTCGGCCCTTCGGGGTCGGGCAAGAGCACCCTGGTGAAGCTGCTGCAGCGCCTTTACATCCCGGAGAACGGCCGCATCCTGATCGATGGGATCGATCTCGCGGTGATCGACCCGGCCTGGTTGCGGCGGCAGATCGGCGTGGTGCCGCAAGACAGCGTGCTGCTGAATGGGACGGTGCGGGAGAATATCGCGCTCGCCGATCCTGGCATGCCGATCGAACGGGTCATCCGGGCGGCACGCATGGCCGGCGCGCATGAATTTATCGTCGAATTGCCGGAAGGTTACGACGCCGTGGTCGGCGAGCGCGGCAACGCGCTGTCGGGCGGACAGCGGCAACGCATCGCGATCGCCCGGGCGCTAGTGACCAATCCCCGCATCCTGATCTTCGACGAGGCGACGAGCGCCTTGGATTACGAAAGCGAGCAGATCGTGCAACGCAATCTGCGGCAGATCTGCCAGGGGCGGACGGTGTTCATCATCGCCCATCGCCTGAGCACGGTGCGCGATACCGATCGCATCGTCGCTCTGGAGCGCGGTCAGTTGGTCGAGCAGGGCACGCATGACGAATTGCTGCGCGCCGGCGGGCGCTATGCCAGCCTGCATGCGTTGCAGGGAGGCCTGCATGTCGCCGGCTGAGGGCGGGGTTCCGGCGATCGCCCTGGCGCGG
>JAJZUN010000649.1 GCA_021848555.1 Pseudomonadota bacterium
CGATCGCTGCATCACCGATCCGGCCTACATCACGGTCGATGCGCAAAGCTTCCTCGAACCGGAGCGCGTGCGCGCGCTTGCGGCCAACATCGACCGCAGGCAGGCCGCGCCCTGGGGCGCGGGCAAAGGCCCGGCCGATACGGTATGGATGGGCGTAATCGACGGCGCAGGGCGCGCGGTGACGTTCATTCAAAGCACTTATCACGAGTACGGCAGCGGCGTGGTATTGAAAGACAGCGGCATCGTCTGGCAGAACCGCGGCTGCAGCTTCTCGCTCGACGAGCGCGCGCTGAATGCGCTGCGGCCGATGCGCAAGCCGTTTCACACGCTCAACCCGGCGCTGGCGCTGTTCGACGACGGCCGCAGCATGGTCTACGGCAACATGGGCGGCGACGGCCAGCCGCAGAGCCAGAGCGCAGTATTCACGCGCTATGCCTCATTCGGCATGAATCCGCAGGCGGCGGTGAGCGCGCCGCGCTGGCTGCTGGGCCGGACCTGGGGACAGGTGAGCGACACGCTCAAGCTGGAAGCGCGTTTCCCGTCCGGGGTAATCGAGCAGCTCAAGGGCTACGGCCACGAGGTGGAGGTGCTGCAGGACTGGGACGAGACCATGGGCCATGCCGGCGCGCTCGTGCGCCATGCGAACGGCGTGCTCGAAGGCGGCGCCGACCCGCGCTCCGACGGCGCAGTTGCGGCGTTCTGACGCAACTGCAGCCTTGGGCCTCCGGCGCTCGCCGGGGTCCAAGCAATCAGTGCGCGGTCCAGTCCACCATGCCCGAATAGGCCGTGCCCAGCACCACCAGCCCGAATGCGATGCGGTACCAGGCGAAAGGCGTGAAATCGTGGTGCGAGATGTAGCGCAGCAGCCAGCGCACGCATAGAAACGCGGACACGAAGGCGGCGACGAAGCCCGCGATCCACATGCCCAGGTCGTCGAACGAAAGCAGTGCGCGCTCCTTGTACAGCTCGTAGCCCGACGCGGCGAACAGCGTCGGGATCGCCAGAAAAAACGAGAACTCGGTTGCGGCCTTGCGCGACAGGCCGAAGAACAAGCCGCCGATGATGGTCGCACCGGAACGCGAGGTCCCCGGTATCAATGCGAACGCCTGGGCGAAGCCCAGTTTGAGCGCGTCGGTCCAGCGCAGGTCCTCCACCTCCTGGATGCGCACGGTGTGCTTGCGCCGCTCCGCCCACAGGATGACCAAACCGCCGATGATGAACGCCAGCGCGACCGGCAGCGGCTGGAACAGCTGCGCCTTGATCGCCTTGGCGAAAGCTAGACCCAGCACCGCGGCCGGAATGAATGCGATCACCAGGTTGAGGGCGAAGCGCTGCGCCGCGCGCTCTGACGCCAGCCCGGCGATCACTGCGCCTATCTTGACCCGGTACTCCCAGCACACGGCGAGGATGGCGCCGCACTGGATCACGATCTCGAACAGCTTGCCCTTCTCGTCGTTGAAATGCAGCAGGTCGCCGGCGAGGATCAGATGGCCGGTGCTGGATACCGGCAGGAATTCGGTGAGGCCTTCGACCACCCCGAGTATCAGCGCTTTGATGAGTATGACCTGGTCCACGGGCCGGATTGTAAGCGCTGCCGGCGCCACAAATGCATCGGCGCGAAACTTTTTTGCTTCCCAGGGTCTGTTGACATTCAGCACATGTGCGCGATCCACAGCAGCGGCGCAAGAACGCGCCGTTGCTGCTGCGCCGGGAAGACGCTCAGGCCTTGGAGTAGATCTGCGCGCCTTTCTTCACGAACTCCACTGCCTTCTGCTCCATGCCCGCATTTGCCACAGCGGCCAATGCGGCCTGCTCGTCCACGCCCTGGGCCGCGGCGTAGTCGCGCACGTCCTGGGTGATTTTCATGGAGCAGAAATGCGGACCGCACATGGAGCAGAAATGCGCGACCTTGGCGCTGTCGCGCGGCAAGGTCTCGTCGTGGAACTCGCGCGCCTTGTCCGGATCGAGGCCGAGGTTGAACTGGTCCTCCCAACGGAACTCGAAGCGTGCCTTGGACAGCGCGTTGTCGCGGATCTGGGCACCGGGATGGCCCTTGGCGAGGTCGGCCGCGTGCGCCGCGATCTTGTAGGTGATGATGCCGTCCTTGACGTCGGCCTTGTTCGGCAGGCCCAGGTGTTCTTTCGGCGTGACGTAGCAGAGCATGGCCGTGCCGTACCAGCCTATCATCGCCGCGCCTATGCCCGAGGTGATGTGGTCGTAGCCGGGCGCGATGTCGGTGGTGAGCGGCCCTAGCGTATAGAACGGCGCCTCCTTGCAGTCGCGCAGCTGCAGGTCCATGTTCTCCTTGATCATGTGCATGGGCACGTGGCCCGGCCCTTCGATCATCACCTGCACGTCATGCTTCCAGGCGATGTCGGTCAATTCCCCGAGTGTCTTCAGCTCGCCCAGCTGCGCTTGGTCGTTGGCATCGTAGATCGAACCGGGGCGCAGGCCGTCGCCCAGAGAAAATGCGACGTCGTAGGACTTCATGATGTCGCAGATGTCCTCGAAATGGGTATAGAGGAAACTCTCCTTGTGGTGCGCCAGACACCACTTGGCCATGATCGAGCCACCGCGGCTGACGATGCCCGTCATGCGCTTGGCCGTCAGCGGCACATAGCGCAGCAGCACGCCGGCATGGATGGTGAAATAGTCCACGCCCTGCTCGGCCTGCTCGATCAGGGTGTCGCGGAAGATGTCCCAGGTCAGTTCCTCGGCCTTGCCGTCCACTTTTTCCAGGGCCTGGTAGATCGGCACGGTGCCGATCGGCACCGGCGCATTGCGGATAATCCATTCGCGCGTCTCATGGATATGCTTGCCGGTGGACAGATCCATGACGGTATCGCCGCCCCAGCGTATCGACCAGGTCATTTTCTCGACTTCTTCGCCGATCGAGGAACCCAGCGCCGAATTGCCGATGTTGGCGTTGATTTTGACGAGGAAATTGCGGCCGATGATCATCGGCTCGGATTCGGGGTGGTTGATATTG
>JAJZUN010000650.1 GCA_021848555.1 Pseudomonadota bacterium
CGGCAAAGAGCGCTCCGCGATGAACGCACTGGTGCATGGCCTGGACACCGCGCACCAGCGCGACTTGATGAAGCGGATCAATGCCTTCCTGAGGGAGCAGCGACAGCGTCTGAGGCATTTGTAGCTGATGCACAAGATGGGCAAATCGGGATGTGGACTATGCAAGGCCAAGACCAGGAAGGGGACGCCGTGCCTCGCGCTTGGTGACGGTCGTGGCGGCCGGTGCAAGAACCATGGCGGTCAGTCCACAGGGCCGACGACGACAAGCGGCAAAGCCCGAGCGAGCGCCGCCTTGGCGCTGGCCAGGATCAAGCGGTGGAAGACCGTGCAACCTGATAAATGCGACCCTCACGCGCATTGAGATGGAGTGCTGAGCATGCGACACGCAAACCTACCGAGCATCGAGGACCTACTGGCTGATCCCGAATTCCAGCGTTACAAGGCCGCACGCATGGCCGAGTTCAACGAAAAGCAACGTCTGAAGTCATGGGCGGCGGACCGCGTTCGCGCTGCGGGCTTCGATCCGGCAAATGGCAAAGGCCGGGCGCTGCTGCTCAAGCTCGAACGCACGGGTGGCGATCTGTGCCTTGCAATGACGCGATCCGGACGGCCTTGCATCGCGCTGGGCTCTGGCAAGGGATGGCGCTGCAAATTCCATGGCGGCGCATCGACTGGCGCCAAGACACCCGAGGGGAGGGCCCGGGCGCTGGCCAACCTGGTGCAGTTCAAGCCGAAGCTGGTCCAGCAGAGCTGATCATGGCGCTCTTTGGCAGGGGTGCGGGGCTGGCACTTGGTAAAACTAGGGACCTTCTGGCAATCGGCATGGGCTCCAGGTCGGCAGCCAGTCGCTCCAGAAAACTCCAGTTGCCGCGGCGGTGCAACCTGCCCAAAGCCGCCTTGGGCTTGTTTTGCGAAACCAACCCCATGCAGTCTGGTTCTCGGGCTAATTTCAATAAGCGAAGCCCCAAAGCAATCTCCGCCAGAATTGAGTCCCTAGAACGCGCTCGGCTGCATCGACAACGTGCCGCCTTGCCCACTGCCAATTCTGTACGTCCGCGACTCCCCGGCGCGGATCGTTGTTTCGGCGCTCGCGGTCCCGCCAGCACAGATTCCAGCCGCGGTCGTTCCTAGGACGTGGTGCCCGGGGCTTAGGTAAACCGTGATCTTCTCTCCCGTGCCGAGAGCGGCGATCTTCTGGCCATCGATGTACAAAACATCGTTGCATGCGGCCCCCATTAGCCCGCTATCACGCACAACGGTCACGGCGGCGCTCCCTGGCTGCGGCCTGGTCAATGCTAGGTCATAGACGGCGGCCGCAGGGCGGGCGTCAGCCGACGGCACTGGCGTCGTGGCGCAAGCGGACAGCAGGAGGGCAAGACCAACAACGAAGAGCTTTTGCATGGGATCGTCCTTTTTGGATCGCTGGCCTCATGGCCGCTAATCAGAGCTTATTGTGCTTGCCGCCGATTTTCGCAACAGGTACGCGCAGGTACGACATGGGCTGCGGGGGCGGAGGTCACGAAAAAGCACGCTTCGTCTCGAATTCCAGATCCAAGTGCACCCTCGCATAAGATCGCGTCATTGGATGCTCGGCGATGCGAGGCGATGATGTTGAACAAAGTTTGCAGGGCGTCACTGGTCGCAATGGCAGTCACATTCCCGGCGTTCTCGCTCGCGGCGCTCGGCACGTCAAAGTCAGAGGTCCGCTATCCAGCCCGGCAGATCATCGTGCGACTCAATGCGGCCTTGCGAAACCCGGCACCCTATAGCGGCGTGTTCAAGGGTGACCCGCGATTCGGGCGTCTCGCTACGGTAACCGATTGCGAGGGAACGGCAGGGATCGCCCAGGAGAAGCTCTACACCTGCCGCCTGTCCGGCCTACCGGTGGCACCGCAAGGCACCGTTTTCATCGACACCACAGCGGGGCGCGTTACCGTTGCGTCCATCGAAATCGAAAGCACAAAGCCTGGCGATGTCGGCGCCGGCGCCTTGGCGTCGATGAGCTTTATCCTTGCGAGCACCGCCATGGTTATCGCAGTCGATCCGCTGGCCATGCACTACGGCATAGCCGCAAAACGCAAGGTCACGCAAATCATGGAGGCACTCCTGCCGACAGACCCACGCGAGACCACCAACACGGTTCAATCGGATGGGCTCGAGTTCAAGCGCGCACTCGTACCCAACGGCCAGATGCTAAGCATTCGCCCTGCAGAGTAGGTTCCAGGGAGCCCAATATCTTCGACAGTGGTTTGGCCATCCTCGAACAATCGAGGATGCGACTGTGGCTCTCAGGCACTGCCGCGAATGCGGTGGCCACGTCGGTACCGAGTCGATGGCATGCCCTCACTGCGGCGCTGTGCTCACTCTTGATGCCACGGTACCAGGGTTAACCGGCCTGCGCGAAGCGATTCCTGAACAAAGATGGCAAGTTCACCACCATCTGATCGTGTGGGTGCCCGAGATCGGCGCCATCCTGGGCAGCCACAACACCCGGCCACGCAACCGCCCTGATTCCCGATGTGCAGAGCGCTACTCTTCGCCCTCCTCGCGCTTTCCCTGATCGTCGTCGAGGCGCCAGCCTTTGGCTTTTCGGGTGAGGGCAACTCCTACGTGAACCATGATGGCAAACTCGTCCATCGTCCCGAGCATGTGCAGGGTCGGTGCCCAGCCAACGCCTCTGCGCGCTGTAGGGACGGCGAATGCTCGTTCAGCCTGCACCACCGTGGCACCTGTTCAGGCCATGGTGGGGTGGCGCAGTGGTTGAGGTGACTGCCGGTGTGGCTGGCAAGTGCCCGAGCCAGAAGGAATCGCTGCCGCTGCTTGGCAACGAGCAGTCGACGGCGCAGTGCCGAAGACGGTTGACGCTTACAGACGACCCTCAGTTCCCATAATGACAGTTATAGGAAGTCGATTCGAGCCATGGCCTGAGCAAATCCGAAAGCGGGTATTAAAGCGGGTATCAAATAGGGTTTTTCGGTGAAT
>JAJZUN010000651.1 GCA_021848555.1 Pseudomonadota bacterium
CAGGGCAACGCCGAATTTTTCCGCCCAGGGTGCGAGCGCCGGCAGGATCGAAGCTTCCAGCGCCACGCCCTCGCGCAACTGCTGCTCCCGGCGCGCGAGGCCCTTTTGTCCGGGCAGGCGCACGTGATCGACGCCCGGGCGCGGTGGATTGTCCAGACAGGCTTGCGCCACCCAGTCCATCTGACGGCGGAAGGCGTCGTTGCCGCCGAACGCCTGCGGATCCAGAATCTGCAGGAACACGCTCGCGCCCAGCGGTTCGGACGCATCGGCGCGGCCGTGACCGGCCAGGCCTGCGGTCAAGGCTTCCACCAGCAGCGCCAGGCCATAGCCCTTGTGGCCCGCATCCAGCCCGCCCAGCGGCAGGATCGTTCCCTTTTGCGGCGCATGCAACACCGCGGGGTCGTCCGTTGCCTGCCCCGTCGCGTCTATGAGCCAGTGATGCGACAGGTGCTTGCCTTCCTTGCGCAGGCGGTTGGTCAACATGTTGGTGGTGATGGAGGTGGATACGTCGATCAGCACCGGCGCCGCGCTGGTCGGAAAGCCGATCGCGATCGGGCTGGGCGAAAACACGGCGCGCAGCCCGCCGAATGGGGCCACGCTGGCCCCGCTCGGTGCGGAGGACAGCAACAGCATCACCAGTCCCTGATCGGTGGCGCGTTTCAAGTAGGCGGCGAGGCAGGCGATGTGATGGCTGCGGCCTATGGTCACCGTGCCGCTGCCGTATTGCCTCGCGCGCTCGGTCGCGATTTCCATCGCGCGCAGCACCAGCCAGGGACCCGGCAGGCGCTGTCCGTTCCAGGTGAGCACGGCGCCATGATCGGCCAGCGTGAGCGGATCGCCTTCGAGCGCCATCTGCCCCGCCTCGATATGCTGCAGATAGGTGGATAAGAGCTGCAGCCCATGGGTGTCGTGGCCGAGCAGGTCGGCTTCGACCAGGATGTCGGCGACGTCGTGGGCTTTATCTCGTGGCATCCGCGCCGCGACGAGCAGCGCTTCGGCGAATTGGATGAGTGCGGACGCGCCGTAGCGCGCCGCGGGCGTGGCGGGAGATCCGGGATTTGACATCGGGCGATTTTACCGTGTGTGCGCAGAACGCAGCGCAGTTCGCCGGCAGCCAGCATGCGTGCAGGCTATACAAATCGCCAGCGGTGCGGTCTAATGCGGCCAGCGTGTACGGGTTTTCCCTAATGTCAGTTCGGAGGATCGTTGGATGAAAAAGCTAGCCGCAATCCTGTGCTTGTTGGCCGCTCCTTTGGCGCAGGCGCAGACCTGCCCCGAAAAGCACATCAATTACTACCAGGCCTTCCCCGCGGGGGGCGAATCCGACCTGTCGGCGCGCCACCAGCAGATAGTGCTGAAGAAGCGCTGCCCGGCGATCGAGACCATCATTCAGTACAAGCCGGGCGCGGGCGGCGGCCTGATGTGGGCGCAGATGAACCAGCTCGCGGGCGACGGCAACAACATCATCGGCATCAACCTGCCGCACATCGTATTCCAGCCGCTGGAGGGCCAGGTGCAGTACAAGACCGCGGATGTCACGCCGGTATTCTGGTTCCACTACACGCCGGACGCGCTGGTGGTGCCGGAGTCCAGCCCGATCAAGACGTTCCAGGACTTCATCAAAGCGGCGAAGGCCGACCCCGGCAAGATCTCGCTCGGCGGCTCCGGCCTTAATTCCGCCAACCACGCGGCGCATGAGCGCATGAATGCCGCGTTCGGCGTCAAGACGACCTATATCCCGTACAAGGGCACGGGCGACATGACCACGGCCGTGCTCGGCGGGCATATCGCCGGCGCCATGACCTACACCGCATTCGCGATCAACAACAAGGGCAAGATGCGCGCGCTGGCGGTGGCGATGGACAAGCGCCATCCCCTGCTGCCCGACGTGCCCACGTTCCGCGAGTTGGGCGTCGACTGGGTCGATGGGGCCTACCGCGGCATCGGCGTGCCGAAGTCCACGCCCGAAGCGGTGAAGAAACGCCTGTCGGATCTGTGGCTGGCGCTCAACAAGGATCCGGAAATGAAGGAGCTCGCGGCCAAGAGCGGCTTCGAACTCATCAATGTGGGGAGCGCGGAGATGGATTCCTTCATGAAAGAAAAGATCGCGCTTTATACCGAAGGCGCCAAACGCCTTGGGTTGGGGAAGTAGCTGCCGAGTTCCCGTCAGAAGACTGGTGCGGTGCTCTTGAATGTAATACAATATCATATAATATGTATTACACATAGGAGGTGGTTATGACGCTCACCGTGCGTCTGCCCGAGCGGGTGGAGCAGGAACTCGCGGAATATTGCACCAAGCACCGCTTGAGCAAGAGCGAAGCGGTCAAGGTCGCGCTCGACCAGTTGCTCGTCGCGAGCGCGGACAAGCCCAGTCCTTATGATCTGGGCAAGGATTTGTTCGGGCCGCACACCGACGCAAGGCCGAGCGAAGATATCGCTCGCAACAGCAAGCGGCTGCTGCGCGAACATTTCCGCGGCAAAGGCAAGTGACCGGCGTACTGATCGATACCGGGTTCCTGGTCTCGCTGTTCCGGCCGGCCGACCGGTTGCGGGCGCAGGCGCGGGAATGCCTGCGTGCCAATCGCCATCCGCTTCTCACCGCCGCACCGGTGATCGTCGAGACCTGCTTCTTCCTCGATGCGGCGGGCAAGGGCAGGTTGCTGGAATGGGCGCAGCGCGGCGCACTCGCGGTCGCCGATGTTCCCGTGGGCGCCTACACCGAAATCGGGACCATCGTCCGCAAGTACGCCGACCGCAATATCGACTTCGCCGACGCCGCACTCGTCTGGCTCGCAAACCGTACCGGCATGCGCGACATCTTCACCGTGGATGAGGCGGATTTTTCGGTCTATCGCCTCAAGGGCGGCAAGCACTTCGTGCTGCTGAAGTGGTTCGAGTGATCGATCTGGGAGCCAATAAGCGCGGGGCTTTCAAGCCGTTTCCTCTATAAAACGGCAGTTTTTTGTT
>JAJZUN010000013.1 GCA_021848555.1 Pseudomonadota bacterium
GTCATGTGTCCGCCCGAACCGTAAATCCTACGCGGTAATATGGCAGCCGGCTCCCAATTTGATTGCTTCAACGGGCTTCGCGGTCATTAGGCCAAGGACAGTACCGACTTCCTTCCTGATTCAGGCTACTACTACGGACTCGTTCGTTGGTTACTTGGGGAATCACGCTCGTGGCGTAGCGTATCCTGCGGTGGTTGCTGGTGACTTTGAGCGCGCCGAAGTTCTTGTTTCGCGATCTTCGCTTATCGATGCGTTCAATGAACAGGCGGAACCCCTCCTCGCACAGACGCACACCCTTCGACTCCAGAACCAAAAGCTCCGCGCCGCCCGCGACCTGCTGCTGCCGCGCCTGATGAGCGGCGAGCTTATGGCACGGTGACCGCTAAATGAGCCAACGCGTGAACAACAATCTGACATCGAAGCTGCCTGACGCCGACATGCAGGCCGTGCCGGCCGCATTGCTTCGCGCCGCGCAAAGGGCGCGGCAGATTGCCTGGCAAACGGGCACGGCCATTGTCGTGATGTGTGACGGCAAGCTGATCGAGGAAGAGGTCACAGAGTTCCCGCGGCGGGATACATGACTCGGAAAAGCGAAGGTCCTCCGGAAATTGCCAGAAGCCCAGCGCCGACCGGAAATTTCCAGTCCGACTTGAACTGACTTTATCATAGCGAAACCGAGCACTCCAGTTGAAGCCATGAGCCTCGAAGACCAGCACACCGACCGCAAGTCCTTGCGCAGCGTAACCGGCAGAACCGCCGATTGGGACGATCTCGCGCGCGCCTGCGTGTGTTTCGCCAACGGACAGGGCGGCCGGCTGCTTATCGGCATGGAGGACGGCCAATTGTTGCCGCCGGCTGCGCAACGCTTGCCATCCGATCTGCTGGATCGGCTACGCAAGCGCATCGGCGAATTGACGGTGAACGTGCAGGCGTTACCGACCCTGCGACGTGCGACCAATGGCGGCGAGTTCATCGAACTGGTGGTGGATCGTTCGCCTAGTGTCGCGTCAACGCGGGACGGGCGCTATTTTCTGCGGGTGGGCGACACTTGCCAGCCGGTGCTAGGCGACGACGTGCTGCGCCTCGCTAACGAGCGGCCGGGTCGGCCCTGGGAGGCTATGGACAGTGGGGTGCCGCGTGGTGCGGTGGATGCGGAAAAGTTTGCTCGCTTCGTCAAAGGTATTGCCGCGTCCGACCGAGTGAAAGATTCGGTGAAAGAGAAGGGAACCGATGAACTGCTGACCCACTATGGTCTGGCGAAGGGCAATACGCTCACCCGTCTCGGTGTGCTGCTCGTCGGCACGACGGCCGATCGGCGGGCGTCGGGGACTGCGCCGCTGATTCAGGCGATCAAATACGACGAGCGGGAGCAAAAGATCAACAAGTGGATGTGGGACGACTGCGCCTTGTCGCCGATAGAGTTGGTGGACGCCGTATGGCGCGAGGTGCCGGATTTCCGCGAGAGCTACGAGGTAGCGGAAGGAATGTTTCGTCGCAGCGTCCCCGCCTACGACGAGAAGGTGGTTCGCGAGTTGTTGGTAAATGCGCTGGTGCACCGGCCCTATACGCAGCAGGGCGACATCTATGTCAATCTGCACCCTGACCGACTGGAAGTGGTGAACCCAGGCCGGCTGCCGCTGGGAGTAACACCGCGTAACATGCTGCATGCCAGCCGGCGCCGCAACGAAGGTCTTGCGCGGGTGTTCCATGATCTTGGCTTGATGGAGAGCGAAGGCAGCGGCTTCGACTTGATCTACGACAGGCTCCTGTCTCAAGGTCGCCCCGCGCCAGTGGCCGAGGAAGGCACGGACTGGGTGAAGGTGACGATCCAGCGACGGATCGTGAAGCCAGGGGTGATGCAATTGATAAAAGAAGCCGATGAGCGGTTTCAATTGACGCAGCGGGAGCGAATAACGTTGGGCGCGCTGGCACAAACAGAAGGTATGCGTGCGCGCGAGCTTGCAATTCTGCTTGAAACGCAGAGTCTCGAAGAACTTGCTCCTTGGCTGGGACGGCTGCAGGACATGGGGCTAGTGCATAGCACGGGAAAAACCAAGGGGACTCGCTACTTTGTTGATCCACTGCTGCTCAAGGACGCGGGGCTCAAGCTGCGGACCTCGCTAAGGCGCATCGAGCCGCATCGGCTTCTGGAATTAGTGCGCGAGGACTTGCACCGCTATCCACGGTCGAGAATTGGCGAAATCAGTGCCCGGGTCGGGACTGAGGTCCAACGCTCACAGCTCAAGCGTGCTTTGGCGGATCTCGTTCAATCAGATGCAGCAGTGATGGAGGGGCAGCGCGCTGCAGCCCGCTACCGGCTGAAGGATGATCCGTGAGGTCAAACCGCTTGGCTCAAAATGCGCCGAATCCGGCCACAATACAAACCAAACTGAGCCAAAGGCACTGGGTGTTTCGAATTAAGCACTTGTTTTATGGTGTATTTTCTTCTTGGCATCTTTGGCAAATGAGCCAAAGCTGAGCCAAAGGACTGAGCCAAAGCCATGGCCCTGACCGACATCAACAGCGAAGACCGCTTGGTCCAGCAGACCTTCGCTGACCATCTGCGCGACAAGCTTGGTTGGGACAGCGTTTATGCCTACAACGCCGAGACCTTCGGGCCGCACGGCACGCTCGGCCGCGCGAGCGAGCGCGAGGTGGTGCTGGTGCGCGACCTGCGCGCGGCGCTGGTGCGCCTCAATCCCGGGCTGCCGGAATCGGCGCGCGAGCAGGCTATCGAGAAGCTCACGCGCGTCGATTTCGCGCGCTCGCTGGTGCAGCACAATCGCGAGTTCTACGGCTTCATCCGCGGCGGCGTGCCGGTCGAGTGGCGCGACGCAAAGGGTGAGGCGCGGCACGCGCTGGCACGGGTAATCGATTTCCGCAATCCGGTCCACAATCGCTTTCTCGCGGTCCGCGAATTAAAGGTGCAAGGCGTGCGCGTACCGCACTACAACCGGCGCGCCGACCTGGTCTGCTTCGTCAACGGCCTGCCGCTCGTGTTTATCGAGCTGAAAGCGGTGTACAAGAATATCCGCGCCGGCTTCGACGACAACCTCACCGATTATCTGCACGAGCACAGCATCGCTCATGCTTTTCATGCCAACGCGTTCCTGGTGGTGAGCAACGGCGACCGCGCGCGTTACGGCTCGATCACCAGCAAGTGGGAGCACTTCGTCGAGTGGAAACGCGACGCCGAGAAGGACAAGGGCCGGCTGGATGCAGAAGCGCTCCTGGATGGGATGTTGGCGAAGGAGCGTTTGCTCGACCTGACCGAGAACTTTATTTTGTTTGACGACAGCCGGGCGGGCGGCACGCGCAAGATCGTGGCGCGCAACCACCAGGTGCTGGGTGTGAACAACGCAGTCGCGTCGGTCGAGCGCCAGGAAACGCTCCGACGTCAATTTCCGGTCCCGGAGCGCCTGCGACTGCGCGAATACCCCCTCGCAGCAGGCACGCCGTCTCTGTATGTGGCCAAAGCAGAGGATAGCCACGAAGTAATGCTGCCCTTGGTCGAGCGTGCTCACCCCGATCTTGGCCGGCTGGGCGTGTTCTGGCACACGCAGGGTAGCGGCAAATCCTACTCGATGGCGTTTTTCGCGGAAAAGGTGCGCCGGGTGGTGCCCGGCAATTTCACTTTCGTCGTGATGACCGATCGCGACGATTTGGACGACCAGATCTGGCGCACCTTCGTCGGCTGTGGCGTTGCGGACGAGAAGACGCCGCGGGCCAGTTCAGGGCGGGAACTGAAGGAAATTCTGCGCGAGAATCACCGCTTCGTTTTCACCTTGATTCACAAATTCAACCAGCCGGTGACCGAAGCCTACAGCGAGCGCGACGACATCATTGTCATTTCGGACGAAGCGCACCGGACCCAGGCCGGGAAATTTGCCCGCAACATGCGGCTGGCCCTGCCGAATGCCGCGTTTATCGGCTTCACCGGTACGCCGCTGTTCAAGCACGATCACCTCACAAAGCGAATTTTCGGCGGCTACGTGTCGCGCTACGACTTCAAGCGCTCCGAGGAAGACCAGTCCACGGTGAAGTTGATCTACGAGAACCGGGGCGAAAAACTGGGTATCGAGCGCCTGGATCTAAACGATCGCATCGCCGCCAAGATCGAGGAGGCTGAACTCAACCCGGATCAGGAGGCGTTGCTGGAGAGGCTCCTCGGGCAGGATTATGAAGTGATCACCGCCGACGACCGTCTCGACAAGCTTGCCGACGATTTTGTCGAGCACTGCTCGACCCGTTGGGAGACCGGCAAGTCGATGCTGGTGTGTATCGACAAGGTGACCTGCGCGCGGATGTTGCAGCGTATCGAGCCACGCTGGAAGGCCAAGCTAGCCCAGGTGAAGGCACGTATTGCCGTGACGGAAACAGAACTTGCGGCCAGCACCGATCCCGACAGGCGGGAGCGCCTGATCGGAGCGCTCAGCCATCTGCGCGGCCAGGCGCAATGGATGGATAGCACTATCATCGAGATCATCATCAGCGAAGCCCAGAAGGAGATCCAGACCTTCCAGAAGTGGGACTTCGACATCATCCCGCACCGCATGGTCATGAAGACAGGTTTCCAGACACCTGACGGCAAGCGGGTGGGCGTCGAGGATGCTTTCAAGGACCCGCAGCATCCGTTCCGCATCGCGATCGTATGCGCGATGTGGCTGACAGGCTTCGACGTCGAGTGCCTCGCGACGCTATACATCGACAAGCCGATGAAGGCCCACACGCTGATGCAGGCCATCGCGCGTGCTAACCGTATCTATCCGGGCAAGGCTTGCGGCGTGATCGTGGATTACAACGGCATGCTGAAGAGCCTGCGCGCGGCGCTTGCGCAGTACGCGACCGAGGATGATGACGAGGGCGGCGAGGGCGGTGACATCGTGGCGCCGATCGAGGAGTTACTTGCCGCGCTAGTGGAGGCCATCGCAGCGGCGGAGAGCCATCTTAAGGGGCTGGGCTTCGACGCAGCGCGGCTTGCCGGCGCAGCCGGATTCACTCGAATCCAGGCATTGCGCGACGCCGTGGACGCGCTCTACACCTCGGACGAAGCGAAACGCCGCTTCGAGATCATTGCCCGTCAGGTGTTCATCCGTTTCAAGGCGCTGTTGATGGAACCCAACGTGTTCGCCTACGCCGAGCGGCATGACAATATCGAGGCGATCTACAAGAAGCTGCAGGAGAAGCGCGATACCGCCGATGTGACTGAACTGCTCAAGGAGTTGCACAAAATCGTCAATGAGGCGATCCGTGCGCAGGGTGCGGGTGCAGACCATGCGGACGGACTGAAGGTGGACTTGAGCCGGATCGACTTCGCTAAACTCCGCGAGGAATTCGCGGGCAAAGTGACGCGCAAGCACGCGGCGCTCCAGGATATGCGCGACCTGATCGAGCAGAAACTGGCGCAGATGCTTGCTCGAAACCCAGTGCGAATGGACTACTACAAGAAATACCAGGAGATCATCGCGGACTACAATCGCGAAAAAGATCGCGTGACGGTTGAAGAAACATTTTCTAAGCTGATCGATCTGGCGAACAGTCTGGACGCGGAACAGAGGCGTGCGGCGCAAGAGGGTTTGAGCGAGGACGAATTGACGCTATTCGATCTGCTGTTCAAGGAGAACATCAGCAAGACGGACCGGGAGAAACTGAAGCAGGCCAGCAAGTCCTTGCTCGCATCGCTGCGCGAATTGCTCAAACCGATGCATGCCTGGACGCAGAACACGTCCACCCAGGCGGAAGTGAAAGTATTCATCCTCGACAATCTGTGGCGATCGCTGCCGCGACCGCCATTCACGGACGAAGAAGCCGAAGCGCTTGCTGGCCGGGTCTATGACTACGTATGGCAGCAAAGCGCGGGCGGTCACGTCATGCAAGCGGCATAAAGGAGGCGTTGAGTGGGGCCGTACACTTCGCCTGGCGACGCATGTTGATTCTATAGCATTGCTTTATTCAAAATCCAATATCCGCCGTGTGCGTAGACCGACCCGGTTATCAAATATGGCAAGCCATTGATGAAGCAGTCACGTTGACCATTGCAAAATTCTTTTGCGATTTTTGATCAAATGAATGCCGAACTGACCGAGCGCCTGGCGCGGCTGCTGCGAGCGCGTACGACTGCGGCACTGGGCACGCTGCGCGCAGGCGCGCCTTATGTCTCCATGGTGCCGTACGCAATCGCCGGCGACGGCTTCGTCCTCCACGTCAGCACGCTTGCCGCGCATACCAAGGACATGCTCGCCGATGCGCGCGTGAGCCTGCTCATCGCCGAAGCCGAAGGCGGCGGAACATCGCCGCTGGGCCTCGCGCGGGTGTCGGTGCAGGCGACGGCCGAGCGCATAGCGCCGGATTCGCTCCGGCTGAATGAATTCAGGGCTGCGTATCTTGCGCGTTTTCCCGACGCGGAACCGATGTTCGGCTTCGCCGATTTCTCGATGTTCCTGATCCGGCCGGATGCGGCGCGCTTTGTCGCCGGATTCGGCCAGGCGCATTCGCTATCTGCCGCATCGATGGCGCAGCTGCTGCGACAGCCCTAGGTGGCTGCGTCCACGGCCTCGCCCACGGCGCGAAAGAACGCGTCGGCATGCTCGGCGTTGATCCAGCGCACCACCACCACCATCTGCCTGTCGGGATCGACCCAGGTAATCGAGCCGCCGGCGCCGATCGCAAAATAGCTGGACGCGGGCGCGCCCGGAAACACGCTGCGCTCGCGATTCAGCCAGATCAGATAGCCGTAGAACGGCGCGATCGCGCAGGGTACGCGCATTCGGCGTATCCATTCGGACGAAACAATCTGCCGTCCCTGGTGTCGGCCCTCCTCCAGCAGCATCTGGCCTATGCGCGCCTGATCCAGGCTGCTGATCGATACGCCGCCGCCCCAGTGGCTGCCGCCGGGAACCGACTGCACCCGCTTGCCGTTCAACTCGATCCACGCGTGGTCGTAGCCCACCCAGCGCCAGTCCGCGCTCGCGCCCAAGGGGCGCATGATCTCGGCATCGAACACTTGCGGCAGCGCGCGGCCGAACAAATGCAATAGCGCCAGCGACAGCTGGTTGATGCGCACGTCGTTGTACTCCCAGTACGCGCCCGGTGACTGCAGCGGCCGCGCGTCGCCTTTCTTGCCCGCGACCGGGCTGCTGTGAAATTGCACCGTCCGGTAGCGATCGACCTGGTCCGGCAGGCCGAAGCACTCGCCTTCCCATTCGCTGGTCTGCTGCAGCAACTGCGCCCAGGTGACGCTGCGGTTGTGCGCGCTGTCGAAACCGATGCCGGGCAGGCGCGCGACGACCGGCTCATCCACGTCCGGCATCAGCCCGCGGTCGTGGGCGATGCCCGCGAGCAGGGCGAGGTAGGTTTTCGCCACGCTGAAAGTGAGGTCGGCGCGCGCCGGCTCGCCCCAGCTCGCGAGCATCCGGCCCTGGCGCAGGATCACGCCCGAGACCGGCCCGCGCGGCGCAACCGGCCCGAGCAGCCGGTTCCAGGGCGGCGGATCCGCCGCATGCACACCCCAGGGCTCGCTGTTGTCGCGGCTCCATGCGACCTCGTGCGCCACGGCGTAGTCGATGGCGGCCTGTAGCCCGGCCCCAGGTGTGACTGCGTTCGATGTCATTCGGGTGTGCTCCCGTTGATGGCCTATTCTAACCGTCCGGTATGGCGGCGGCGAACAGACCACAGTCTACCGCGGGACTGGATAAACGTACAGCTATCCTTTATAGTTGCCCCATGGCAACTGTCACCACCCTGGACGCGCTGAACCCGGCGCAGCGCGCCGCCGCGAGCTTCGGCGAGCGCGCGGCGGACAACGCATTTCGTTCCGGCCCGCTGCTGATCATCGCCGGCGCCGGCACCGGCAAGACTAATACGCTGGCGCACCGTGTGGCGCACCTGGTGCGCGAGGGCGTGAATCCGCAGCGCATCCTGCTGCTCACGTTCACGCGCCGCGCGGCGCAGGAAATGACGCGCCGGGCGCAGCGCATCGTGGGCGAGGTGCAACGCGAAGTGAGGCTCCCCTGGTCGGGCACCTTCCATTCGATCGCCAACCGCCTGATCCGGCGCCATGCGGCGCGGGTCGGGCTGGATGCGAATTTCAGCGTGCTCGATCGCGGCGACGCGGCGGACCTGATGGACGTGCTGCGCCACGAGCGCGGCCTCGCCAAGGCGGAAAAGCGCTTCCCGCGCAAGGACACCTGCCTCGCGATCTACTCGCACCGGGTGAATACCCAGCGGCCGCTCGCCGAGACGCTGGCCAACGTGTTTCCGTGGTGCGCCGAGTGGGAGGAGGCGCTGACCGGCCTGTACCGCGCCTACGTCGAGAAGAAACTCTCCCATCAGGTGCTCGACTACGACGACCTCCTGCTCTACTGGCACGCGATGGCCGCGGACGCGGGCCTGGCGCGCGACATCGGCGCCCAGTTCGACCAGATCCTGGTGGACGAGTACCAGGACACCAATGTGCTGCAGGCGGAAATCCTGATGGCGCTGCGGCCCTCGGGCGAAGGCCTGACGGTGGTGGGCGACGACGCGCAGCCCATCTACTCGTTTCGCGCGGCCGCGGTGGAGAACATCCTCGGCTTCCCCGGCCGGTTTGCGCCGGCGGCGGCGGTGGTGACGCTGGAACAGAACTACCGCTCGACCCAGGGCATACTCGATGCGGCCAACGCACTGATCGCCGGCGGCGAGCGCCAGTACCGCAAGACGCTCCAGGCCAGGCGCGGCGCGGGCGAGAAACCGCGCTATGTGACCGTGCTGGACGACCTCGCGCAGGCGCAGTACGTGGTGGCGCGCGTGCTCCAGACGCGCGAGCGCGGCGTGCTGCTCAAGCGCCAGGCGGTGCTGTTTCGCAGCTCGCATCATGCCGACGTGCTCGAGCTCGAACTCGTGCGCCGCAATATCCCCTATGTGAAATACGGCGGCCTGAAGTTCCTCGAGGCGGCGCACGTCAAGGACGCGCTGTCGCTGCTGCGCTGGGCGGACAACCCGAAGAACCGCATCGCCGCGTTTCGCGCGCTGCAGTTGATGCCGGGCATCGGTCCGGCCGCGGCGGCGAAAGTTTTCGACGCGTTCGAAGCGAACGCCCATGCCTGGGCCAGCCTGACGCACTTCGCGCCGCCGCCGCTCGCGCGCGAGGCCTGGCCCGGTTTTGCCGGACTGATGGGCGAGCTCGCCGCGCCCGAAGGCCCGTGGCAGGGGCAGATGGAACGGGTGCGCGTGTGGTACGAGCCGCAGCTCGCGCGCCTGCACGACGCCGCCGAGGCGCGCGCCGGCGACCTGCTGCAACTGGAGCGCATCGCGCAGCAATTCGGCACGCGCGAGCGCTTCCTGTCGGAGCTCGCGCTCGATCCGGCGCAGGCCTCGGGCGATCTCGCGGGCACGCCCATGCTGGACGAGGATTACCTGATCCTATCAACCATCCACTCGGCGAAGGGCCAGGAGTGGGACGCGGTGCACCTGCTCAATGTCGCCGACGGCAACTTCCCCTCCGAGTTTTCCACCGGCCGCGCGGAGCTGATCGAAGAGGAACGGCGGCTGCTTTACGTGGCGATGACGCGCGCGAAGACCGAGCTCGACCTGATCGCGCCGCTCAAGTACTACGTGACGCAGCAGTCGCGCACCGGCGACCGGCATGTGTACGGCGCGAAAAGCCGTTTCCTCACGCGTGAGGTGATGGCCTGCCTGGATGCGGTGACCTGGGGCGAGGCCGAAACAAACGACGGCCCGGCCGGCGGGAAACCGGACGTCGACGTCGCGCAGACGCTGCGCAGCCTCTGGTCGTAGCGCTTTGCGCCTGGTCGCCGGCCACGACACTAAGCGCGGGCGTTTGACCGCGATTGCGCCGTTGAGGATACTTTGCCCTGGCCCAACCACCGTCCGAAGCGAGGAACCATGATCCACGAACTGCGCATCTACCACTGCATGCCGGGCAAGCTCGGCGATGTCAACAACCGATTTGCCAACATCACCCTCAAGATCTGGGAAAAGCACGGCATCCGCCAGGTGGGTTTCTGGACCGTGCTGATCGGCCCCTCGAACCACGACCTGTACTACCTGCTCGAATGGGACAGCCTCGCCGACCGGGAGAAGAAGTGGAATGCCTTCGCCAGCGATCCGGAATGGCTCGCCGCGCGCGCCAAGACCGAGGCGCAGGGCCCCATCGTGCAGCACCTCGAGAACTACATGCTCGCGCCGACGGCCTATTCGAACCTCAAGTGAGCGTGCGCTAAACGGAAAATTCAGGACATGAAAACGATCGTGAAAGCCTTCGCCGCAGTCCTGTCCGTCCTGGTACTGTCGCTCGCCGCGCTGGTTGCGGCAGCCTGGGCACCGGACCGGCCGCTGGCCGAACTCAAGGCGCGCTGGGCGCAGCCGCCTTCCACCTTCGTCCAAGTGCAGGGCATGAACGTGCATCTGCGCGACGAAGGCCCGCGCGATGACCCGGTACCCATCGTGCTGCTGCACGGCACCTCGTCCAGCCTGCATACCTGGGACGGCTGGGCGCGGGAGCTCATATCGACCCGGCGCGTGATCCGCTTCGATCTGCCCGGCATCGGCCTGACCGGCCCGTCGCCCGACGCGGATTATCATATCGAGCGCTATGTGCGTTTCGTCGCTGCCATGCTGGATCAGCTTGGCGTCTCGCATTGCGTGCTCGCCGGCAATTCCTACGGCGGCCAGGTGGCCTGGGAAACGGCGCTGGCGCATCCGGGGCGCGTGGACAGGCTCGTGCTGGTCGATGCGGCCGGCTACCCGTTCCAGCCTGTGTCCGCCCCGATCGGATTTCGCCTTGCCCGTATCCCGGTGCTGAACCAGTTGCTGGAATACACGCTGCCGCGCCGCGTGATCGAGGCCAGCGTGCGCAGTGTCTATGGCGATCCGGCCAAGGTAACGCCGGAACTGGTGGACCGTTACTTCGAGCTCACTTTGCGCGCGGGCAACCGGCGCGCGCTGGTAACGCGCTTCGGGCAGGCGCCGGCGGGCATACATCCCGAGCGCATCAAGGGGCTGAGGCTTCCGACCCTGATCCTGTGGGGCGGGCGCGACCGGCTGATTCCGCCGGGCGACGCGCAAAACTTCCAGCGCGACATCGCGGGCAGCCGCCTGATGGTGTTCGATCAACTGGGCCATGTACCGCAGGAAGAAGATCCGGCCGCCACCGTGGCGGCGGTGAAACAATTCCTTTCCTGACAGCCTGTGCCGCGGTCCGATCGGGCAGCCGCCGATTGGGCCGATTGGTCCAGGCCGTTTGTATGAGGCCGTTCCTTGGCCAGGGGCGAAGCGTAGACTAAGCTTCCGGAAGTGGCCAGTATTCGGCCGATTCGTCACGCGTCGTCGCTGTAGGACATCGGCGCCGAATGACCGAGTACCCGCGCTGCGCGCAGGGAATATCCCGCAGGAAAAAGACGCATGACCCATGTTCTGATCGTCGAAGACCACGCGGAGAACCGCGATCTCCTCAAGCTGCTGCTCGAAGTCAACGGCTATCGGGTGACGGCCGCGGGGAACGGGCTGGAGGCGCTGGCCGCCGCGCGGCGCGACCCGCCCGATGCCGTCGTCTCCGACGCCCTGATGCCGAAAATGGACGGGTTTGCGCTGTGCCGCGCCTGGATGCAGGATGCGGCGCGCAAGGCCATTCCGTTCATTTTCTACTCCGCCACCTATGTGCGTCCGGATGACGAGCAATTCGCCGCGGCGCTCGGCGCGGTGCGCTATTTGATCAAGCCGCTGGAGGCCAAGGTGTTTCTTGCGGAACTGGGCGCAGTGCTGCAGCAGTGGGCCGGGCACGCGGCGCCCGCGCCGGTGCCGCCGCTGGACGAGCTGACGTCCCATGCGCTGCACGCGTCGGCGCTGGCGCGCAAGCTCGAGGACAAGGTAGAGCAACTGGAGGCGGCGAACCGCAAATTGCAGGAGAGCGAGGCGCGTTTTCGCAGCCTGACCGAGATGTCCTCGGATTTCTACTGGGAAAGCGACGCCGAGCACCGGCTCACGCAGCGCGCTTCGGCGGCGAAGAAGTCGAGCGCGGTGTCGGCGTTCGAGCGCGGCACGCAGATCGGCGAACGCCGCTGGGACATACCGTATCTTTCGCCGGACGCGGCCGGCTGGGCGGCGCACCGGGCGGTGCTCGACGCGCACCAGCCGTTCCGCGATTTCGTGCTTTCGCGCCTGGGCACAAACGGCACCGAGCGCTTTATTTCGATCAGCGGCGATCCGGTGTTCGATGACTCCGGCGCGTTCACGGGCTACCGCGGTGTCGGCACCGACGTCACTGAGCGCAAGCGCGCCGCCGAGGCTTTGCGCGAGAGCGAGGTCCAGCTGAAGGGCATACTGGAATCGGCGGCCGACGGGATACTCGCCGTCGACAGCAAAGGCAGGGTGATACGCGCGAACCGGCGGTTTGCCGAAATGTGGCGCATCCCGGAACCGCTGCTGAACAACGCGGACGACCCGGCCTTGCTGGATTTCGTGCTGAGCCAGCTGAGCGATCCGGATGCGTTCGTGCAGAAAGTGCGCGCGCTGTACGTATCGGACGCCGAGGACCGGGACGTGCTGACGTTCAAGGACGGCCGGATATTCGAGCGCCATTCCGCGCCGCTGCTGCTGGACGCAGCCATACTCGGCCGTGTATGGTCGTTTCGCGACGTCACCGAGCGCAAGCGGGTCGAGCGCACGCTGGAACAAAACGAGAAACGCTTCCGCGGCCTGATCGAACAATCGCTGACCGGCGTTTATGTGATCTTGACGGAGACCGGTGCATTCCAGTACGCCAATCCGCGACTGGAGCAGCTGTTGGGCTACGGGCCGGGGGAACTCGTCGGCGTCCGGACGGACGCCATCGTCGTTACCGAGGATTTGCCTACCGTGGTGGCGGAGCGGGACAAGCTGCGCGCCGGCGCGCGTTCAAGCTTCTACGAGGTGCGCGCGCGGCGCAAGGACGGCATGGTCATCGAACTGGGCGTGACCGGCAGTCTGTACGACCTGGAAGGCCAGCAAGCCACCGTCGGAATGGCGCAGGACATCACCGAGAAAAAGCGCGCCGAGGAGCAGATTAAGCAATATGTGGCGCAGCTCGAGACCGCGTTCATGAGCACGGTCAACGTGGCTACGACCCTGGGCGAAATGCGCGATCCCTACACCGCGGGCCACCAGCGCCGGGTGGCCGAGATCGCAGTCGCGATCGGCGCCGAACTCGGCTTCGACGCGCACCGCCAGGAGGGGCTGCGCGTCGCCGGTTATCTGCACGACATCGGCAAGATCACCATACCCGCGGAGATCCTCTCCAAGCCCGGCAAACTCAGTGCGCTCGAATACACCTTGATCCAGGGCCATGCCCAGGCGAGCTACGACGTGCTCAAGGACATGCGCCTTCCCTGGTCGGTGGCAGAAGTGGCGCTGCAGCACCACGAGCGCATCGACGGCAGCGGTTATCCGCAGGGCCTCAAGGGCGAGGCGATACTGCTCGAGGCACGCATCATCGGCGTGGCCGACGTAATCGAAGCGATGTCCTCGCACCGGCCCTACCGCCCGGGGCTGGGGATGGACAGCGCGCTGGCCGAGATCGAACGCGGCCGCGGCAGCGTCTACGACGCTACGGTGATAGATGCCTGCCTGCGATTGTTCCGCGAGAAGGGCTATACCGTTCCTGTCTAGCGCTAGCGCCGGCCCGCGGGGGCATCACAAGCGGGAATCGCGCATGGCATATCAATTGCTTGGTTCTCCTATCCCCGAGCAGGTACTAAAGCGCGCCGGGCAGGAGTATAGTTTCATTGCATTTTCAATATGTTGTATCTGCGCGCTGCGCTGGGCCCATGGCGGATTTTCATCAAGCCTCTGTCGGGTGCTCGACAGATCAGCCTTAGGGTAGGAGTCTCATGACACACGTCTTGATCGTCGAGGACCACGAGGAGAACCGCAATCTCCTCAAGATGCTGCTCGAGGTCAACGGCTATCGCGTGACGGCCGCGGGCGACGGCGTGGAGGCGCTGGTCGCCGCGCGGGGCGATCGGCCCGATGCCGTCGTCTCCGACGTGCTGATGCCGAAGATGGACGGCTTCGCCCTGTGCCAGGCGTGGATGCAGGATGCGGCGCTGCGCCCGATTCCCTTCGTTTTCTATTCCGCCACCTATGTCCGGCCGGACGACGAGACCTTCGCGCTGGCGCTGGGCGCGGTGCGCTACCTGATCAAACCGCTGGAGGCCGAGGTATTCTTGAGGGAGCTGCGCACCGTGCTGCAACAGTGGGCCGGACAAGCCGCCCCCGCCCCGGCCGCGCCCCTGGACGAAGCCACCTCCCACGCCCTGCACGAGCTGGCGCTCGCGCGCAAACTCGAGGACAAGATGGCGCAGCTGGAGGCGGCCAACCGCAAGCTGCGCGACAGCGAGGAGAAATACCGGCGCATCTATGACAGTCTGCAGGACGTCTATGTCGAGACCAGCGTGAATGGAACCCTGCTCGACATCGGTCCCCAGGTCGCAACGCTGTCGAAAGGGCAATACAAGAGGGAGAATCTCATCGGCAAGTCGGCGGACGTCTTGTACGCCGATTCCCGCGACTGGGACGCGATCCTGGAAGCCGTCAGGCAGCATGGCCGGGCCATCGATATGGACGCCATGTTCAGGAACCGCGACGGCACGCTCATTCCCTGCTCGGTGTCGGCGACGATAGTACGCGGCGCCGATAACGACGCCAGGATAGTCGCCACCTGGCGCGATATCAGCCGGCGCAAGTAAGAACTATTGAGCAGCGTCAAAGCGCAATCTCGTTGATGGCCTAGGCTGGGTCGGGTGGCGTACCCGGAAAGCGTGCGCTGCCCCTTGCATGCACATCCACAAACTCACCGTCGAGCAGGCCTTGGCCAGCCTGAAAACGTCTCTCGCCGGCCTGGCGCGGGCCGAGGCGGCGCGCCGGCTGGTGGAGTTTGGACCCAACCATGTCGAGGAGCTGGCGCACGAGCATCTGCTGCTCGGCTTTGCGCGCGAGTTCACCCATTTTTTCGCCATCATCCTCTGGGCCGGGGCGGCGCTGGCGTTTGTCGCCGAACGTTTCGATCCCGGCCAGGGCATGGCCAGCCTCGGGGTCGCGATCGTCGGCGTCATCATCATCAACGGCATCTTTTCCTTCTGGCAGGAATACAAGGCCGAGCGCGCGGTGGCGGCGCTACGCCAGTTGTTGCCGCAGAAGGTGAAGGTGCAGCGGGACGGGGAGATCGTCGAGATTCTCGCCGCTGAGCTCGTGCCCGGCGACATCGTGCTGCTCGACGAGGGCAGCCTGGTTCCGGCCGACTGCCGCCTGGTCGAAGCATTCGCGCTGCGCGTGAACACGGCGACGGTCACCGGCGAGTCCCTGCCCAAGGCGCGCAATGCCGAGCCGAGCAGCGAAGAGTCGCCGCTGTTCGCGAAAAACATCGCGCTCGCCGGCACCTCGGTGGTGTCGGGACAGGCGCGCGCGGCGGTATATGCCACCGGGATGCACACCGAGTTCGGCAAGATTGCACACCTCACGCAAACGGCAGCCGAACCGAGTTCGCCCCTGCAGCGGGAGATCGCGCGCCTGTCGCGCATCGTCGCGGCTCTGGCCACGGGCATGGGCGTCGCCATGTTCGCCATCGGTGAAGCGCTGGGGCTGCCCACCTGGGAGAACCTGCTGTTCGCCATCGGCATTATCGTCGCCAACGTGCCCGAGGGCCTGCTGCCGACGGTGACCCTGTCGCTGGCGATGGCGACGCAGCGCATGGCCAGGCGCAACGCCCTGGTGCGCCACCTGCCTGCAGTCGAGGCGCTGGGCTCGACCACCACCATCTGCTGCGACAAGACCGGCACGCTGACGCAGAACCGCATGTCGGTGAAGCGCCTGTGGCTCGGCGGCGGATTCGTCGAGCCGGCCGATCTCGCGGCGCAACCGCGCCTGACCGAGGACAACCGCGCGCTCTTCGTCAATGCCGCGCTGTGCCACAACCTGAATGAGGTGGACGACCACGGCCAGTGCAAACTGCTGGGCGACCCGATGGAAGTGGCGCTGGCCGGCCTTGGCCGGCAGGTGATCGGCGACCTCGGCGGGTTCTCGCGCACCGACGAGCTGCCGTTCGACACCGACCGCAAGCGCATGTCGGTGCTGTGCGATACGCCGCAGGGGCGCGTGCTCTATTGCAAGGGTGCGCCGGAAACGGTGCTCGCGGCCTGCAGCTTCGTCCAGTTCGATGCCGGTATCGCGCCGCTCGACG
>JAJZUN010000652.1 GCA_021848555.1 Pseudomonadota bacterium
CCTGGGCCGGGTGTTCACCTTTCCCATCCCTACTTACAACGTGACCGCGGATTTCGACTGGGAGTCGGAGAACGCGAACCTGCTGTTCGCGATGACCGCCAAGTACGGACTGCCGTATTTCCAGAACTTCCTCAACTCCGAGCTCAAGCCCAACATGATCCGCTCCATGTGCTGCCGGCTGCAGCTCGATCTGAGGGAGCTGCTCAAGCGCGGCAACGGCCTGTTCGGCTCGGCGGAGCAGACCGGTTCGGTCGGCGTGGTGACGCTCAACTGCGCGCGCCTGGGCCACCTGTACGGCGGCGACGCGGCCGCGCTGCTCGCGCGCGTCGACGCGCTGATGGATATCGCCAAGAACTGCCTCGAGCTCAAGCGCAAGGTGATCCAGCGCTACATGGATGCGGGCCTGTTCCCCTATACCAAGCGTTATCTCGGCACGCTGCGCAACCATTTTTCCACCATCGGCGTGAACGGCATCAATGAAATGATCCGCAACTTCAGCGCCGACGAGCACGACATCACCAGCGCCTGGGGCCATCGCTTCGCCTGCCGGCTGCTCGACCACATCCGTGCGCGCATCGTCGCGTTCCAGGAAGAGACCGGCCACATGTACAACCTCGAGGCGACGCCGGCCGAGGGCACGACCTACCGCTTCGCGCGCGAAGACCGGAAGCGCTTTCCCGGCATTCTGCAGGCCGGCACGGCGGATATGCCGTTCTACACCAACTCGTCGCAGCTGCCGGTCGGCTTTACCGACGACCCGTTCGAGGCGCTGGAGCGCCAGGACGAGCTGCAGCGCAAGTACACCGGGGGCACGGTGCTGCACTTGTACATGAGCGAGCGCATCACCTCGGTCGATGCGTGCAAGAAACTGGTGCGCCGTTCTTTGGAGCGCTTCGGCCTGCCTTATATCACCGTGACGCCGACGTTTTCGATCTGCCCCAGGCACGGTTACCTAGAGGGAGAGCATGAATTCTGCCCGCGCTGCGATGAAGATTTGCTGGAAAAGAAACGCCGCGAAGCCGAAGCCGCATAGAACGCGGCTCAATGACATAGGAGGGAATGCGATGAATGCGATTACCGAAGTCAAGACCTTCACCCAAATCGAACTGCGCGACGACGAGCGCCAGCGCTGCGAGGTGTGGACACGCGTGATGGGTTACCACCGGCCGGTGGCATCCTTCAACATCGGCAAGAAAGGCGAGCATTACGAACGCAGGTTCTTCACCGAATACCGCGCCGGCCTGCGCTGAAGCAGCGGCGGCGCCGCTGCGCATCGGCGGGCTGACGCCGCTTTCGGCGACCGATTATCCCCGGCAGCTGGCCGCGGTGGTGTACTGCCAGGGCTGTCCCTGGCGCTGCGGCTATTGCCACAATCCGCAGCTGCAGCCGGGCGCCGCGGCGGCGGAAATCGCCTGGAGCGAGGTGCTGGAATTCCTCCGCCGCCGCCGCGGGCTGCTCGACGCCGTGGTATTCAGCGGCGGCGAGCCCACAGCCCAGCCGGGGCTGGCGCGGGCGATGTGCGCGGCGAAAGCACTGGGCTATCGCATCGGCCTGCACAGCGCCGGCATTTATCCGCGCCGCTTCGCCGAGGTTCTGCCCCTGGTCGATTGGGTCGGCTTCGACGCCAAGGCGCCGTTCGACTCGGCCTATGAGCGCATTACCGGCGTGCGCGCGAGCGCGGCGGCGGCGCTCGAAAGCGCGCAGGTCTTGCTCGCAAGCGGCGTGGACTGCGAGTTTCGCACCACTTGGCATGCCGGGTTCCTCAGTCCTGCGGAACTTGAACGCCTGACCGGCACGCTCGCGGATATGGGCGTGCGCCGCTATGCGCTGCAGGAATTTCGCGTGAGCGGCGGCGTGGCCTTCCGGCCGGAGCGGGGCGCTGCTGCGGCGGACCTGGACGCTTTGGCGCGGCGCTTTGCGCAGTTCAGCCTGCGGCGCGCGTGGCGAGAAGACCGATGACTCGCGTTAAAGCTTCCGCTTCGGCCCGCGCGCCGCCCCGAAAACCGGCTCGTCCAAGCCCTGCCGAACCGCGGCTGTCGCGCCTGCGCCGTCCCGCTGAGATGCCGGTCGAGAAGTGGCAGGCCGGTCTGCGCCGGCAGTTCGGCCGGGAGCAGTCCTTTGTCCTGGAAAACCTCGGCACCGAGCCCGTATTCTCCGAGTTCGCCGTGGCCAATCCGCAAAGCGGCGGGCGTTACCGCGTCGCGATCCGCGGGCGCGGCATGGGCGAGAACTTTTGCTCCTGTCCCGACTTCGCCACCAACGATCTGGGCACCTGCAAGCACATCGAATTCACGCTCGCCCGCATCGAAACCAGGCGCGGCGCTCGCGCGGCGCTCGCGCGCGGCTTCCACCCGCCGTACAGCGAAATCTATCTGAATTACGCCGGCGCGCGCAGCGTGCGCTTTCGCGCCGGGACCGATTGTCCGCCTGCACTGCTGCAGCGCGCCGGCAAGTTGTTCAACCAAACGGCCGGCTGGACGCTGCCGCCTTCACGTTTTGGCGAGTTCGACGCCTTCCTCGCGTCGGCGCAGCGTTCAGGCCATGAAGTCCGCTGCTACGACGACGCGCTGGCTTTTGTCGCCGAAATCCGCGACGCCGAGGAGCGCCGCCGCGTGCTCGCCGAAGCCTATCCGAATGGGCCGAAAAGCCGGAAGCTGGCCAAGCTGCTCAAGACTGAGCTCTATCCGTTCCAGGCCGAAGGCGCGCTGTTCGCCGCCTGCGCCGGACGCGTTCTGATCGGCGACGAAATGGGGCTGGGCAAGACCATCCAGGCGATCGCCGCCGCCGAACTCCTCGCCCGTCACTTCGGCGCCGAGCGCGTGCTGGTGGTCTGCCCGACCTCGCTCAAACATCAGTGGCAGCGCGAAATCGCCCGCTTCGCCGGACGCGCGGCGCAGGTCATCCACGGTCTGCGCGCCGCGCGCCAGCAGCAGTATCGGCAGGAGGCGTTTTGCAAAATCGCCAATT
>JAJZUN010000653.1 GCA_021848555.1 Pseudomonadota bacterium
TTCGGGATGTAGAGCTTGGTGTCGCCCAGGTCGCGGATGCGCGGGGCGAAGCGGAAGCCCAAAAGGTGCATCAGGGCGAAGACGTGATCGGTGAAGCCCGCTGTGTCGGTGTAGTGCTCCTCGATGCGCAGGTCGGATTCGTGGTACAGCAGCCCGTCGAGCACGTAGGTTGAATCGCGCACGCCGACGTTCACGACCTTGGTGTGGAATGGCGCGTACTGGTCAGAAATGTGGGTGTAGAACGTCCGCCCTGGGCTGCTGCCGTATTTCGGGTTGATGTGGCCGGTGCTCTCGGCCTTGTTGCCGGTGCGGAAGTTCTGGCCGTCCGATGACGACGTGGTGCCGCCGCCCCAGTGCTCGGCGAAGGGATGCCGGAACTGCGCGTTGACCAGCTCGGCCAGCGCCGCCCCGTAGGTTTCGTCGCGGATGTGCCAGGCTTGCAGCCAGGCCAGCTTGGCGTAGGTTGTGCCGGGGCAGGACTCTGCCATCTTGGTCAGACCCAGGTTGATCGCGTCGGCGAGGATCGTGGTCAGCAGCAGGTTCTTGTCCTTGCCCAGGTCGCCCGATTTCAGGTGCGCGAAGTGCCGGGTGAAGCCCGTCCATTCGTCCACCTCCAGCAGCAGTTCAGTGATCTTGACGTGCGGCAGGATCATGGCCGTCTGGTCGATCAGCGCCTGCGCGGTGTCGGGCACCGCTGCATCGAGCGGCGTGATCTTCAGGCCTGACTCCGTGATGATGGCGTCCGGCAGCTCGTTGGCCAGCGCCATGCGATTGACGGTGGCGAGCTGCGTTTCCAGTAGCGTCAGCCGCTCATGTAGATACTGGTCGCAGTCGGTAGCCACGGCCAGCGGCAATTCGCTGGCCTGCTTGAGGCTGGTGAATTTCGCGGGCGGCACCAGGTAGTCCTCGAAGTCCTTGAACTGGCGGGAGCCTTGCACCCAGATGTCGCCGGAGCGCAGTGCGTTCTTCATCTCCGACAACGCGCACAGCTCGTAGTAACGCCGGTCGATGCCGGCGTCGGTCATCACCAGCTTCTGCCAGCGCGGCTTGATGAAGTCGGTCGGCGCATCGGCGGGCACCTTGCGGGCGTTGTCGCTGTTCATGCCGCGCAGCACCTCGATGGCGTCGAGCACGTCCTTGGCGGCGGGTGCGGCCCGCAGCTTGAGCACGGCGAGGAATTCCGGCGCGTAGCGGCGCAGCGTGGCATAGCTCTCGCCGATGCGGTGCAGGAAATCGAAGTCCTCGGGCTGAGCGAGTTTTTGCGCCTCGGTGACGCTCTCGGCAAAAGCGTCCCATGACATGACGGCTTCGATGGCGGCGAACGGATCACGGCCCGCTTGCTTGGCCTCGATTAGCGCCTGGCCGATGCGTCCGAACAGTCGAACCTTGGCGTTGATCGCCTTGCCGGATGCCTGGAACTGCTGCTGATGCTTGTTCTTGGCGGCGTTGAACAGCTTGCCCAGGATACGATCATGCAGATCGATGATTTCATCGGTGACGGTTGCCATGCCCTCGATGGCGAGCGCCACCAGGGTCGCGTAGCGCCGCTGTGGCTCGAACTTGCCCAGGTCAGCGGGCGTCATCTGGCCGCCCTCGCGGGCGATCTTGAGCAGCCGGTTTTGATGAACCAACCGCTCGATGCCGGAAGGCAGGTCGAGCGCCTGCCACGCCTTGAGGCGTTCAATGTGTTCCAGCATGTGCCGCGAGTTCGGCTTTGCGGGTGATTGGCGCAGCCAGGCCAGCCAGGTCGTCTTGCCGTTGTCCCGGCGCTTGAGCAGATCGTCGAGGCGGCGGCGATGCGCGTCCGAAAGCGGTTCGGACAAGGCATCGTAGATGCGCCGGTTGGCGCGGGTGATGGCCTCGGCACAGACGCGCTCGACAACATCCAACGTCGGCAAGATGATGCGCCGATGCCGCAGGACATCGAGGACGCTGCTGGCCAGCACGATGCCCTTGTCGGTCTGCAAGGCCAACTCGGTCGTGACATGGACAGCCTGCCGATAGTGCGCCAGACCGAACGACTCCATGCCCAGATACGCGCGCAGTTCGAGCAGGTGTTCGCGCCGGGTTTCCTCCCGCTCAGCATACTGCGGCCAGCATGCCGGGTCGAGCCGCAGTTGCCGTCCGATCCATTGCAGCAGGGGCATCGGCACCGCGGCGCCGGGCAGCAGGCCTTGACCGGGGAAACGCAGTAGGCACATCTGCACCGCGACCCCCAGACGGTTCGCCTCGCCGCGCCGCTGACGGATCAGTGACAGGTCGGGTTCGCTGAACGTGTAGTGGCGGATGAGTTCGTCTTGGGTATCGGGCAACGCCAACAGACTGTCGCGCTCGGCGGTGGAAAGGATCGAACGGCGTGGCATGGCTACCTTTCCGTTCTCAGGTACTGATACAAAGTTTCGCGGCTGACGCCGAACTCGCGGGCAAGCTGCGCCTTCTTTTCGCCAGCAGCGGCCCGCCGTCGCAACTCGACCACCCGTTCCGGCGCAAGCGCCTTTTTCCGGCCCCGGTAAGCCCCGCGCTGCTTGGCGAGCGCGATGCCTTCGCGCTGCCGCTCGCGGATCAGGGCGCGCTCGAACTCGGCGAACGCGCCCATCACCGAGAGCATCAGATTCGCCATCGGCGAGTCCTCGCCGGTAAAGGTCAGGTGCTCCTTGACGAACTCGATGCACACGCCGCGTTGGGTGAGGCTCTGCACCAGGCGGCGCAGATCGTCCAGGTTGCGGGCCAGGCGGTCCATGCTGTGCACCACCACCGTGTCACCCTCGCGCACGAACCCGAGCAGCGCGTCGAGCTGCGGACGCTGCGTGTCCTTGCCTGACGCCTTGTCGGTGAACACCTTGTCCACCTGGACCTGTTCCAGTTGCCGTTCCGGATTCTGATCGAAGCTACTGACGCGGACGTAGCCGATGCGATGCCCCTGCAAGATGCCTCCCGAGCTGAAAGTGTCAGGTAGAAATCTATGG
>JAJZUN010000654.1 GCA_021848555.1 Pseudomonadota bacterium
AGGGCTGGAAGGTTCGCAATTCGTGATCAAGAACCCGAACGCGTCGTCGACCTGCGGTTGCGGTTCCTCGTTCACGCCCTGATTTGCCTGTTGCTGCGCGCACAAAAAAACGGCGGCCGCTTGGCCGCCGTTTTTTCTTGGGTCGAGGTGATGTCAGTCGAGTGAGGTGCCGCCGGTCATTTCCTTCGCCAGTTCGACCTGCGCCTGCAGCGGGGTAATGGCGGCACGGAATTTCGGAACCTGGGCCGCTTCCAGCGGCAGTGCCGTCGGCAGTGTTACGGCAAGCGGATTGACCTGGTTGCCGCTGACCCGGAATTCGTAGTGCAGATGGGGGCCCGATGCCAAACCGGTCTGCCCGACGAAACCGATCGTTTCCCCCTGGCTGATCCTCGCGCCCTTGCGGATACCGGGGGCGAAGCCGTTCAGGTGACCGTATGCGGTCGAATAGTTGCCTTGGTGACGGACGATGATCAGATTGCCGTAGCCGCCCTGGCGGCCGGCGAACTCGATGCTGCCGTCGGCCACGGAGCGGACGCGAGTGCCGACCGGGGCGCCGTAGTCCACACCCTTGTGCGCACGCCAGGTCTGCAGGACCGGATGGAAGCGGCTGCTGGTGAATCCCGACGTGACGCGCGAAAACTCCAGCGGCGAGCGCAGGAATGCCTTGCGCAGGTTCTTGCCGTCCGCGCCGTAGTATCCGCCCTTGCCGTCTTCGCCGGCAAACCAGAAAGCGCGGTAGGTCTTCTGGTTGTTCGTGAACTCTGCGGCGAGAATCCGGCCGCTACGCAGTGGTTGACCGCGCTGGTAGATCATTTCATAGACGACGCTGAAGCGGTCGCCCTTGCGCAGGTCGCGATGGAAGTCGATATCGCCGCCGAAAATGTCGGCCATCTGGGTGGCAACCCCATCCGGAATTCCTGCAGTATCCGTTGCGCCGAACAGTGAGTAGCGGATCTCGGCGGAGCGGACAACGGTGCGTGTTTCCAGTGCGACGGCCTGTTCGCTCGCGGTGAAACCGTCCTTCACGCGCTCCACCACGATCGGCGCATCCTTGCCATTGACAGGGAAATAGAGTGCCTGCAGTTCCCCGCTCTCCGTGGTCCGCGCCGTGATCGGCTTGCCTGGGCGCAATTGCCGCGAAATCGACTGGGCAACGCGGTCCTGGCGAATGAAGTCGAAAGCGCCGCGATCATCGATGCCGAGGCGCGAAAGAATGCTGGCGAGCGTATCGCCCCGCTGTACGCGCTCCTCCCGCAGGAACACCTGGTTTTCTGCGGGAATCACGGCGCCTGCAGGAACGGCTAGCTGTTCGACTATCGTCTGCAGCGAAATCTGCTGATTGTCGCCCGCCGGCGCTATGGCGAATGCGGCGACCATCCCCAGCATCGAAACGGCGCCGAAAGCGGCCGCCGCCTTACGATGTCTGGAGAGTCGTTCGATCAGGAGTTCCGATTGCGCTAGAATGCGGCTCTTTTGGTCGGGCACGGCTCGTCGCGGGCAAAAAGTTCGCCGAAGTTTAGCAAAAAACCGCGCGCGCAAGAACCCGGCGTGCTCCGGCTCCGGCTGGTTACATCATAAATCCGTATCGAGGCATGACATGGCTGGTGTTGAGGAAAGTCTGGCGCTGATCAAGCGCGGGTCCGACGAACTGCTGATCGAGGCCGAGCTGGTCGAGCGCCTTAAGACCGGGCGGCCGCTCCGTATCAAGGCTGGTTTCGACCCGACGGCGCCGGATCTGCATCTGGGACACACCGTGCTGATTAACAAGCTGCGTCACTTCCAGGATCTGGGTCATCATGTGATGTTCCTGATCGGGGACTTCACCGGCATGATCGGCGATCCGACCGGCAAGAACGCGACCCGGCCACCGCTTTCGCGCGAGCAGATCCTGGAGAACGCCAAGACCTATCAGGAGCAGGTGTACAAGATTCTCGACCCGGAGAAGACCGAAATCTGCTTCAACTCGACATGGTTCGAGCCCCTTGGCGCTGCCGGAATGATCAAGCTTGCGGCCCTGCATACCGTGGCGCGCATGCTCGAGCGCGACGATTTCTCCAAGCGCTACGCCAACGGCCAGCCGATCGCGATCCACGAATTCCTTTATCCGCTCTGTCAGGGCTACGACTCGGTGGCGATGCGTGCCGACGTCGAACTGGGCGGTACGGACCAGAAATTCAATCTGCTCGTGGGCCGCGAACTGCAGAAGCACTACGGCCAGGCGCCGCAGTGCGTCCTCATGATGCCGTTGCTGGAGGGGCTCGACGGCGTCAACAAGATGTCGAAGTCCCTCAATAACTATGTCGGCATCAATGAACCGCCGCGCGAGATATTCGGCAAGCTGATGTCGGTATCCGACGTCCTCATGTGGCGCTACTACGATCTGTTGTCGTTCCGCGGCAACGACGAGATTGCGCGACTGAGGCAGGAAGTTGCCGACGGGCGCAACCCCCGTGACGTCAAGGTGATGCTGGCGCAGGAAATCGTTGCTCGCTTCCATGGCCAGGCCGCGGCGGTCGATGCGCTCGCCGATTTCGAGGCACGATTCCGCCAGGGGGCGTTGCCGGACGATATGCCGGAGGTTTCGATTGCGGTCGAGGGCGGCTCGATCGGTGTACTGCAGGTTCTGAAGCAGGCAGGGCTGACTGCCAGCACCTCGGAGGCCATGCGCATGATCGACCAGGGCGGCGTGAAGATCGATGGCGCCAAGGTCGAAGACAAGGGGCTGGTCATGCCTGCGCCGGCGCAGTTCGTCGTGCAGGTGGGCAAGCGCAAGTTCGCGCGCGTGACGCTTGTCTGAATATTTTTTCGTGAAAGTGTTGACGGGCCTGTTTCGGCCTGTATAATGCGCGTCTTTCGTTGCTGTTGCAGCGAAGCAAATCGAACAAAATCAATTGGTTATTGTTTGTTTTGCGCAGGGAAAACGCTTTTTTGAAAGTTTTTTGAAAAAGAGTTGACGCAGTAGTTA
>JAJZUN010000655.1 GCA_021848555.1 Pseudomonadota bacterium
ACATCGAACTGCGCAAAAACCAGAAGATGCAGATGGGGGTGGAAATCGACCTCGGCGGCCATAAGCATTTCATTACCGCCGAGCGGCAGCAGATCTTGGACTTGCTGATTTCGACCTATGAACAGGCGATCCAAATCAATGAAGAACTCAAGCTGCGGGAACAAGATCTGGCCCGGTCCAACGAGGTGCTCAACGGCCTGTACCGCATCGCCGATGGCCTCAACAGCGCCACCGGCGAGCAGGAGGTGGCGGAAGTGGCGCTGGAGCGGGCTCTGGAATTGCCCGGCGTGCTGGCGGGATGGATTTCCCTGCGCGAGGGGGAAAGCGGCTTCCGGCTGGTCGCCGCGCGCAACCTGCCGCCGGCGCTCGCGGCGCCAAGCGCGCTGGAGGGCGCATGCCTGTGCCGGCGCCGCCTGCTGTCCGGGGAGCTCGACTCGACCACCAATATCCTGGAATGCGAACGCCTGGCCAAAGCGCAGGGCGATACCCAGGGGCTGCGCTATCACGCCAGCGTTCCGCTTTGGATCGGCGATCGCACGCTGGGGGTGATGAACCTGGCGGGGCCGCAGGAGGGGCTGTTCGACGAAGAAGCGCTGAAGATCTTGTACAGCGTCGGCAATCAAGTGGCCGTGGCGCTGGAGCGGGCGCGGCTGCACGAACATCTGGAACGGCTGGTGGCGGAGCGCACTGCTGCGTTGCGGGCGGAAATCGAAGAAAGAAAGCGCATCGAACAGGAGCAAGCCCGGCTGGTGGCGATCATCGAGGCGACGCCGGATTTCGTGGGAACCGCCGATGTCGAAGGCCGTCCGATCTTTCTGAACCGGGGCGGCATGCGCATGCTCGGCTACGAGCCGGGGCAGAGCCCGCGAACCATTTACGAGGCCCTTCCCGACTGGGCGGCCAAGCAGACGCTGGAAGAGCATATTCCCCATGCCGTCGAAGTTGGGTCGTGGAGCGGGGAAAGCGCGCTGCGGCATCGGGAGGGGCGCGAGATCCCGGTCTTGCAAACCATCATCGCGCACACCGGGGCCGGCGGAAAGGTCGAGTATTTATCGTCCATCGCCCATGACATCACCGAACGCAAGGCGAACGAGGCGCGGATCATGCGCCTCAATCGCGTCTATGCGGTTCTGAGCGGCATCAACACCACTATCGTGCGCATTCGCAACCGCCAGGAGCTGTTCGCCGAAGCCTGCCGCATCGCCGTCGAGCACGGCGGATTCAAGTTGGCTTGGGTCGGCTGGCTGAATGCGGAGGGGACGGAGATCAAGCCCGTGGCCCGGGCCGGTCATAACGCGGGATATATTGAGCAAATCCGGCTGACCTGCGGATCAGACAAAACCGATGCCTGTATGCTGATCGCAGAGGCGTTGGCACAGAAAGCGCCCGCCGTCTGCAACGCCATCGAGAGCGATGCGCGCATGGTGCGCTGGCGTGAAGAGGCGCTGCAGCGCGGCTACCGCGCGGTGGTTGTACTGCCGCTGTTCATGGAGCGCAAAGCGGTTGGCACGTTCGCGCTTTACGCTCCGGAGACGGGCGTCTTCGACGCGGAGGAGATGAGGCTGTTGGTGGAGATGGCGGGCGATGTTTCGTTTGCTTTGGACAACCTCAAAAAAGAGGAGCAGCTGGATTATCTCGCCTATTACGACGCCGTCACCGGCCTGCCGAACCGCGCGCTGTTCTGGGATCGCGTCGCGCAGTGGGTCGGTTCGGCACGGCGCGACGGGAAGGTTTTTTCGGTCATCATGATCGACCTCGAACGCTTCAGCATCATCAACGAGACCCTGGGCCGGCAAGCGGGTGACGAGCTGCTGCGCCAGTTCGCGCAGCGCTTGAAGGAGGTGCTCGCCAAAACCGACATCCTGGCCCGTCTTTCCGCCGACTGCTACGGAATCGCCGCCTGGCCCGGGAGTAAGCGCACGGAAATCGCCCATATCCTTGAGCGGGTTCTGGTCGGCGTCCGCAGCCGGCCGTTCGTGATTGGTGGCAAGGAGTTGCGGGTCTCGGCCCGGGCGGGCGTATCGTCCTTCCCGGGCGATGGCGGGGATGTCGAGAGCCTGTACCGGAATGCCGAGGCGGCGCTCAAAAAAGCCAAGCTCGCCCGCGAGGAATACCGGTTCTACACGCCCGAGATCAACGCCCGGGTGGCCGAGACGCTGATGCTCGACAACAAACTGCGCCGCGCCCTGGAGCAGGGGCAATTCGTGCTGCATTACCAGCCCAAGGTCGACGTCGCAAGCGGGCAGATCAATGGGCTGGAGGCATTGGTGCGCTGGCTGGATCCGGATAACGGCCTGGTGCCGCCGTTCAAATTCATGCCTTTGCTCGAAGAAACCGGCATGATCATAGAGGTCGGCCGTTGGATTATGGAACAGGCGATGGCGGACTTCCGCCGCTGGCTGGCGAAAGGGCTGCATCCCCCCCCGATCGCGGTCAACGTCTCGGCGCTGCAATTGCGCCAGAAGGATTTCGTTGAGGGCGTGGGGCAGGTGTTGAACGCGGCCGGAAACGCGCAGCGCTGCCTGGAGCTGGAGATCACCGAAAGCCTGATCATGCAGGATATCGAGGCGAACATCGCCAAGCTCAGGAAGGTGCAGGACATGGGCGCGGAGGTGGCGGTCGACGATTTCGGCACCGGTTATTCCTCGCTCAGCTACATCGCCAAACTGCCGATCAGCACGTTGAAAATAGACCGCTCGTTCATCGTCGGCATGACGAACAGCCCGAACGATCTCGGCATCGTTTCGGCGATCATTTCCCTCGCGCATTCCTTGAATCTACGGGTCGTCGCCGAAGGCGTGGAAACCGAAGCGCAGGCCAATCTGCTGCGCCTGCTCAAGTGCAACGAGATCCAGGGCTATTTGTACAGCCGGCCGGTGCCGGCGGAAGAGGTCGAGCAGTTCCTCGGGGAAGGCAAGATCCTCGCGGCGCGAGGCACTCAGGTGTCCGGCCCGGGGCGCTAAGA
>JAJZUN010000656.1 GCA_021848555.1 Pseudomonadota bacterium
GGCGAAACCGAGGCCGCGCGCCGCGCCGCGCGACAGCAGCGTACCGATGATGGTGCCGCTTTGCGATACAACGCTGGCCCCGCCGCGCGGCAGCGCCTCCATTTCCAGCGCCGCGTTGACGGTCAGCGTGCTGCCGTTGGCGACGTTCACCAGGCCGATGGAATTGGGCCCGATCAGGCGCACGCCCAGCGCGCGTGCGCGGCCGATGAGCCGGCGCTCGCGCTGCGCGCCTTCGGCGCCCGCTTCGGCAAAGCCGTCGCTGTAGACCGTGGCTACCGGCACGCCGCGCGCTGCGCACTGCTCCAGCGCGTCTTCGACCTGTGCCGCAGGCACCATGATGAACGCGTGGTCGATGTCCCCCGGTGCGTCGGCGAGCCGGGCATAGGCGCGTACGCCCAGTACTTCGGCGCGTCCGGGATTGATCGGCACCACGCGCCCGGCATAGCCGTGTTTGCGCATATAGCGTTGCGGGCGCGCAGTGTTCTTGGCGGGGTCGGCCGAAGCACCGAACAGCGCGACTGCGCGCGGCGCGAACAGGGCGTCGGCGAGATTCATACCGAGGGCGAGCGCTCCAGTGTCCATAGCCGTGCGGCCAGGGCGCGCGCGGCCGCATCACCCTGCACCGGTGCGGCCAGTTCGAGGAACTTCTCCTCCAGCTCGGCGTCGCTCAGAGGCAGGTCCGGGTCGCCTTTGCGCGTGGGCTGCAGATACTCGCCGCGGCGTCCGTCCTTGGCCTCGATCACGATGCGCGCGGCGCGCTGTCCCGGGAAGCTTGCATCGAGTTCGGCATCGACCGATAGATTGATCCTGCTCATCAGCGCCAGGGCCGCAGGATCGGCGAGGCGCGCTGGCTCGAACGCGGCGAGGCGCACGCTGCCATGGGTCAGCGCCGTGGCCACCACGTACTTGAGGCTGAAGCGCGCCTCGGCCGGGGTCGCCGGATGCTCGTAACCGGCGACTTCCAGCGCCGGGCGATAGGTGCCGACATCCAGACGTGCGATGTCCCCGGCGCTGACGCCGAGGCGGCGCTGCAATTCGAGCGCGCCGTCGATCGCGGCAAAGGTATGGCCGCAGCAGGCGTGGTTCTTGAACGTCATGCGCGTGATGTGAAAATCCGCGCCCAGCGTGGCTATGGCTTTGTCCCAGTCCGGACCGTTGCTCATGGCGCGGCCAAACCCGGCCTCGCCCTCGATGACGTCCGGCGATCCGATGACGCCTTCGCGTGCGGCGAGCGCAGCGAGCAGCCCCGAGTTCGCGGCGTGGCCCGCATGCAGCGGCTTGGACATCGAATCCATGCGGAACGCCTGCTGCAGGCCGGCGGCGAAGGTCGTGACGGTGGCGAGCGCATGCGCAAAGCGCTGGGCATCGAGGCCATAGATAGCCGCGGCGGCAGCTGCCGCGCCGAAGCTGCCTATGGTTCCGGTATTGTGCCAATAGCGGTAATGCGCGCGCCCCATGGCGGCGCCGATGCGCGTGGACACTTCATAGCCGACGATCACGCCGCGCAGGAACGCCTCGCCGCTCGCGCCGCATTCCTGCGCCACTGCGAGTGCGGCCGCGATGGTCGGCGCGCCCGGATGGTAGATCGCGTCGCGGTAGATATCGTCCACTTCCATCGTGTGCGCGGCGGTGGCGTTGATGAGCGCCGCGGTTCTCGCCGTCGCCCTGCGTCCGAGCGCGAGGCGCGCACCGCCCCGATCGAGGTCTTCGCGCAATGCTTGCTCGAGCAGGGTAGCGGGTGCTGCCACCGCGCCTGGCAGCAGCGCCGCGTACCAGTCGATCACGGCGCGCTTGGCATGATGCAGCGCCTGCGGCGGGATCGGCTGCGCGCGAAAGTCCTGTGCGAATTGGGCAAAGCGTTCTACGACATGCACTTTAATCCGCCTTCGCGCCGGAAGCTTTGACGACCTTCGCCCACTTGGCGGTTTCGTCCTTCATGTACTGGCCGAATTCCTCCGGGGTGTTGCCGATCGGATCGGCGCCTTGCTGGATGAATTTGTCGCGCATGGCCGGATCCTTGAGGATGCGCGCAACCTCGGCTTGCACCTTCAGCGCGATTTCGCGCGGCAGCCCGGCGGGGCCGACGAGGCCGAACCAGGATGAGGCATCGAATCCAGGATAACCGGACTCGGCGATGGTGGGCACATTCGGCACGCCCCCCGAACGGTGCAGGCTGGTCACCGCCAGCGCGCGCAGTTTGCCGCTGCGCACCAGCTGGATGGCCGACGGGATCGTGGCGAACATGCATTGCACCTGTTCGCCCGAGAGCACATCGTTCAGCGCCACTGCGCCTTTATACGGGACGTGCGTCAGATCCAGGCCGGCCAGCTGGTTGAGCAGCACACCCGACAGATGCGAAGAGGTGCCGCTGCCGGTGGAGGCGTAAAAGAACTTGCCCGGATGCGCTTTCACCAGCGCAACGAATTCCTGGAACGTCTGCGCCGGCACCGTGCGCGGGTTCACTACCAGCATATTGGGCACGTGCGCGACCAGGGTGACCGGCGTCAGGTCCTTCAGGTTGTCGTAGGGCATGTGTTTGTACAGGCTGGCGTTGATCGCGAGCGGGCCGACCGAACCCATCAGCAGCGTATAGCCGTCGGGCTTCGCCTTGGCTACGGCATCGGCGCCGATGTTGCCGCCTGCGCCGGGCTTGTTCTCGATGATGATCGGCTGGCCCAGGCCTTTCCTGAGTTCGTCCGAGAGCAGACGCGCGATGATGTCGGTGGTGCCGCCGGCGGAGAAGCCGACGACGATGGTGATCGGACGGTTGGGATAGGCGCCCTGGGCGGCGGCGCCGGGTGCTGCGCTCAGTGCAGCCAGTGCGAAAAACAGGCGCGCGGCGCGCCGCAAGCTAATTCGAATCATGCTTGTCCTCTCCTTTTTCTATTGATGTTCCCGGTCACGCGTCGTGTGTACGCGCATCGTCCTCATCCGCATGCGGCTGGCCGTTGCGCGCGCTG
>JAJZUN010000657.1 GCA_021848555.1 Pseudomonadota bacterium
TCGAGCATGGGCGGAATCGAGACCTCCACCGCCTGCTGCAAGAGATCACGCTGCGCGGGCTCCGGCACCAGCTCGACCAGGGTGTAGCGGCCGTAGCGGGCCACGGGGATCAGCGTGGGTGCTATGGCATCGGGCGGTACCCTGATCGCCTCTTCCACGAGTGGCGGGCTCGGCGGCGCCGCGGTGGTGGCACATCCGGAGGCCAGGACGCAGACCGCCAGCAAGCCGGGCGCGACCGGGCGGCGAAGGAAACGGTTGGACAGTCGCATGTGACGGCTCCCTGGAACGTGGAACCGTCACCATCGCCGCGGCAGGTATTCGCATCAGCAAACAAAGGGAACCGCGATTCAACCGACTTCCTGGAGGGCGGATGGTCAGGCGCGGCCTCCCTGGGGATTCAGGGAAGCGGCTGGCGAAGCCGGGTGAGCAATTTGTTCGCGTTAAATCACGAATAATGATATGTTGCGCGAAACGCTTGAGGAAACTCCATGGCCGCCCCCAGCCCCTTGTCTGCCGTACTCGACGCGGCCGAACGTTCCGGCAAGCTGAACCTGCGCACAGAGGACATTCGCGCAGAGCTGCCTGGCGTCAGCCCAGCAGCACTGCACCAGGCACTGCATCGGCAGCAGCGGCGTGGCCGGCTCGTCCGCCTGTCCCGCGGCTCGGATCACTGGCTCATCGTGCCCCTGCAGCACGCCGCCTCCGGTGCCCCACCCCCGGAAGCCTGGCTGGACCGCTACATGAGCAAGACGCTGGGTGTTCCCTATTACGTCACGCTGCTGAGTGCCGCCGAAACCTATGGAGCGTCGCCTTACGCGGTGATGGTGACGCAGGTGATGGTGCCCGAACGTCGGCGTCCCATCACGGTCGGTCGCCACGAGGTGGTGTTTCACACCCGCGCACGGATCGAAGACATGCCGACCCGCTGGCACGAGACGCCGGACGGGCGCTTCAAGGTCGGTACACCGGAACTGACTGCGCTGGAACTGGTAGAGCGCGTGGCCCTGGTCGGCGGCATGGCCCGAGTTCGAGAGGTACTGCGGGAGTTGTGGGCGTCCTGCACGCCGCAGGGGTTGATCGAGGCGCTGAATGCCCTGCAGGAAGTCCCGACCGCACAACGTCTCGGGGCCTTGCTTGCCCTGGAGGACCAGGGCGCCCTCGGGTCGCGGGTCGCCGAATGGTTGCGCGACAAGGCGCTGCGTCTCATCCCCCTGGAGCGAGGACAAGCGCCGGATACATCGTCTGAAGTCGATACCACTTTCAAGGTGCGACTGACCTTTGATGCCAGGAGCGCCAATACATGATCCAGCATGCCCACCTGACGGCCTGGCAGAGCCATGCGCCGTGGCCCAAGCGCAGTCAGATCGAGCAGGATCTGCGGCTATCCCGTGGTGTGGCGGCCATCTTCGCCGATCCTGTCCTGGGCGAACATTTGGCGATGCGCGGTGGCACGGTCCTACACAAGGCGCACCTGGCACCGGCCGCACGCTATTCGGAAGACATCGATCTGGTGCTCGTCAAGGCGATGGATACGGAAACGCTGGATCAACATCTGCGCCGCGTGCTGACGCCGGTGCTGGGACAGCCGGCCGACTCGCTGATCGCCGACGCCTGGCTGGCGATTCGCAACGTACTGCGGCCGTCGAAGATTCTGCGCACCGCCTATCGATTCGTGCCAGTGGGCCTGCGGCGCGAGGAAACCATCAAGGTCGAGGTCAACCTCAACGAAAGCGCGTCGCTGTACCCGCTGGTTGGCGTCGAACTGGACACGCTGGACGAAGAAGGCGAGCGCATTCGTGCCGTCGTGCGCTCCTACGACATCAATGAAATGTTGGGCACCAAGACGCGGGCGTTGATGCAGCGCGAGCAGGGACGCGATCTCTTCGATCTTTTTCATGCCTGGCAACTCAGTGAGGCGGGTACCACCCCCTATCCGGTGGACGGCGCCATGGCGATGGAAGCCTTCGCCTGGTATCTGGACAAGGAAGGAACTCGAATGGACTGCGACGAAGCCAATGCACTGCTTGATGCCAGGCTGCGTAAGGCGGCCTTTCGTCGCGACATGGACACGCTGTTGCGGCCGGGATTGCCCAAATTCGATGTTGATCAAGGTGCCGTAATTGTGCGGGCGGCTTATTTCAAGCACTTGAAGCCATAGTGTTATGGCACGGGAGATTAGGTTCTCTACCGAGTTGCACGAAGCATTGAACGACCTTTCACGGCGACCGGAGGCCGAAATAACCGGGGACATCAGCATGCCATGGCTGCCTTGGAATGCTTGCGACGCGATGTCACTGGCAGCAAAGATATGCTCGGGCAAACGCATCAGCAAACAAAGGGAAGCCTATGCGCCTTGGCCAACGCGCAGTCAGATCAAGCAGAACCTGCGCCCGCCCCGAGGTGTCGCCGCCGTCTTCGGCGACGAAGTACTGCGCGAGCAGACGCTTACAGTGGTTGCACCAATTTGGCCAAATGAATCGAACTGATTATGAGTGATGATGACGCTGGCGCAGCACCAATAACCATCGACAAAGTTCGAGCATCAAAGGCGGGCCATGCCTTTCATGAAGCTTGGGCCGCGCGCTCCGCTCTTGAACTCCTGCCGCCGTCGACCGACCTTACCGCTATCACGCTCGAGGGTTTCGATGAGCGAGACGAACAGAGCTTGGGAACTGGTGCGGTCGAGATTGCCGATCTCGTCCGGTACCACGGCGCCACCGATGTTGCCCGGGCGCATCGAGTCACGGTCGTTCAGTTCAAATACTCGATCGCAAGCGCCGACACGGCAGTGCGAGCTGCTGACTTGGCATCAACTCTTGCCAAGTTTGCCGCGACCGATGCCGAGCTTCGGGCGATGCATGGGGATGATCATGTTCTCGCCGTGGTCGGGTATGAATTTGCTACGAACAGGCCCATCCACGAGAACTTGGGGAAGGCGATCGCAGCGGTTGTCGCAGGCA
>JAJZUN010000658.1 GCA_021848555.1 Pseudomonadota bacterium
ATCGTCATGAACGGAAACGAGGTCGCGCGCCTCGAACAGCTGATCAACAAGGACCGTATCGGCGGCTGAGCGTTCGGCTCCGGCGGTAACGCCCTTTCGTAGCGGCCCCTTCGGGGGCCTTTTTTTTATCAGTACGTCAGCACGGACGCCGCCGCGCGAGTCGGGATCGTCAGCCTGTCCGATTCGTCAGTCAGGTTCCTTTGTGGAAGTAATGATGTAGTCGGGTCCCCGTTGCATGAACTCGAATTCCACTTTCTTGCCGGTCGAGAGCCGTTCGAGCAGCGCCTTGTTCTTGACCCCGAAGGTCATCGACATCGCGGACCAGTTCAGGCTCTGGATCGGACCGTGCGCAATCGTGACGGTGCCGTTTGCCCGGTCCACGGCCGTCACCGTGCCGACGCCTTGGTGAAGCTTCGCCGGCGCCGCTTTTGTCGGCGCCCTGCTCTTATGGTCCTTTCCCGTCATGTCCATCTCCTTCATGTCCATGCCTCCCATGCCGGCGGACCGCGCCCAGCTTACCGGAGCCGCCACCATAGACAGTGCGATAACCGCGAAAACAAGGGCGTTGCGTTTCAATTCGTTTCTCCTCTCGGTTTGATTGACAGTAGACTCCGGCTTTGAACGCCGCTCGCGCAACGATCGGGGCGCATCCGGCTGGGAGCGTGGGCACGGTGTCACTTGGCCGCGCCCTTACACGCCTTCGTCTGCGCTTCGAAACGTTCCCGGCGCAGTTGGTTCAAGTAAGGGGTGGTCTGCGCGCGCGGACCGTGATCGAGCGGCAGCACCAACACACGAGATGCGCATCGTTCCTCGATGCTGGCCTTTTCCATATGCGCGGCCTGCTCGAGCTTCGCGTCGCGAGCGCGGTCTATAACCCGAAGTTGCAGGACATCCGGGCCGGCGATGGCCGGCGAGCCGGCGCCAAACGCCAGGATGCCGGCGAGGGGAATCAATAGCTTGTTCATGATTAACTCCTTCAAAGTGGATACGAAAAAAACGGGGCAATGGCGACTCGCCGGGAAGCAGTGGCCGAGCCGATTGGCGAGGCGTCGGCGTCGACGTGAATACGGCGGTTAAGGCAAGGGGGGCCGCGATCCTCGATCGCGGGCAACGCAACAACGACATGGGGCCTCCGGAAGACGAATGCACGCGCTACGGGCGATAGACCCGCAACATGAGCGAAACGCTTCAGGAGGCTAAAAGCGGAAGCAGCAGTGAAGAATCGACAGGGCCGCGGGCTCGGACCACCTTCGATCCTCGGTGCGCGGCTTCGGGCGCGACGCGGCAGCGAGCCCTTCGGGAACGACCACGCGCGTCGATGCGAGAGCGACAGGTATCACCGCAGGCGCCTCCGCGTGGCCGGCGCTCTGGAATCCGTACTGTGCGTGTTGCAGGCACAGCCCGGGATGTTCGGTATCGATCTCTCCGCTCATGCTGCCGCAAGGGCCGGCCATTCCGGTTTGCGCTCGCGCCGCCACCAGATCCGGCGGGGATGCAGACATCGGGCAGGCGTAGGCCGACACTGCGAACTGCATAAGCAGCAGCGCAACCATCGTCAGCATGGAGACTTTCCGACGTTGAGATCGTGTCAGCATTTGTGGAGTCTAGATCCCGAAACCATCGAAGTAAATCGCCCGCGGATCGGGCTGACGAATTCGACAAGTCTCCTTTTCAAAAGTTGCATGCTGCGCTTTCCGTTGGGCCGCCGGGTGTCTGCGTCTATTGCCCAGCGAGGCACGAAATACTGGTGCTGCCTTCACGGGACAAGACCCGCACCCTGGCCTCGTGGCTGGAAGGCAAGCAATGACGCCGCGTTCGCGCAGCGCTCTCAGGTTCCCCCAATAGGCGGTTCGATCCGGCCCTGCGTTTGAACGGCATCAGAGCAGCAGGTTCAATTGGCCGCCGCACGGCACAGCTTACCAATGTGTAATCCCTAAGTCACCTTCCTGTTGGGGTACAGCTTCTAAGATGAGGGCATGGTTGGACGCAGCAAATCGGACACCATGCCGAATCCATGACGGGATATTTCATGGTCAATCAACTTAGGAGTAATAGTCATGTTCACGAAGATTCTGGTAGCCGCAGCAAGCAGCATGATCGCACTGTCCGCATTCGCCGCGGACGCAAACCAAGTGGCGCAATCGCTTCAACTCAAGGACGGCTCGACGGTGCACGTTTTCGCCGACGGCAAGATGGCCATGCAAGACCAGTTCGGCCGTGCCGTCTACATGGAGCCGGGGCACGCCATGCAAACCAAGGACGGCAAGCAAATCACCATGAACGGGAACGAAGTCGCACGCCTCGATCAGCTGCTTGCCAACAATCATATCGGCGGCTGAACTTGCTCGCTTATCGGCGGGAACCTCCGCTCTCCACGGCCCCTGGAAGGGGCCGTCTTTTTTTGGACGACGCGGCGCGCCTCGATGCTGCACCCGCCAACGCGCAAATGCGGTCACGAAAAATAGCGCGCTTCGAATTCGGCCAGGCACGCTTTCAGATAGGTCTCCGCTGCCGCCGCGTACTCGAGCAGCAGGCCTGGAGCCAAGGGAACGAAGGCGTCGAGGATTTCCGGGTCGAAGTGCATGCCCCGCCCTTCGATTAATATGCGCATCGCCGCATCCAGCGGCAAGGCGGGCTTATAGGGCCGCTGCGACGTCAGGGCGTCGAACACATCGACTATCGCGAACAACCGCGCGTTGAAGGGGATCGCCTCTCCCCGCAGGCCACGCAAATAGCCCGTGCCGTCGTACTTTTCGTGATGAAACGCGACCACGTCGCGCGCCTGCGCCAGCCATTTCGATTGACCGACGATGTCCTCGCCGATGCGGACATGGGTCCTGATCGTGTCGAACTCGGCCGCGCTCAGCTTGCCCGGTTTGAGCAGGATGCCGTCTGGGATGCCGATCTTGCCCACGTCGTGCAGGAAGGCGCCGGCGATCAAGGCGGCGATTTCGTCG
>JAJZUN010000659.1 GCA_021848555.1 Pseudomonadota bacterium
GATCTTTCTTTCCATCCGCCGCAGCGCACGCTGTTGGGGCCCGGCCCCTCGGAGATCAACCCGCGCGTAATGGCGGCGATGAGCTTGCCGGCGATCGGCTACCTCGACCCGGTGTTCGTCGAAATGATGGAAGAACTGAAGTCGCTGCTGCGCTACGCGTTTCAAACCAAGAACGCGCTCACCTTCCCGGTCTCGGGTCCCGGCTCGGTCGGCATGGAGTACTGCTTCGTCAACCTGGTCGCCCCCGGCGACAAGGTGATTGTCTGCAGGAACGGCGTGTTCGGCGGACGCATGATCGAGAACGTCGAGCGCGCCGGCGGCACGGCGATCATCGTCGAGGACGCCTGGGGCGAGCAGGTCGATCCGCAAAAACTGGAAGATGCGCTGAAGAAAAATCCCGACGCGCGCCTGGTGGCCTTCGTGCATGCAGAAACCTCGACCGGGGTGCAGTCCGACGCCAAGGCGCTGGTGGAGCTTGCGCACAAACACAATGCGCTTACGATCGTCGATGCCGTGACCTCGCTGGCCGGCACGCCGGTGCTGACCGACGAGTGGAACTTCGACGCGGTCTATTCCGCCAGCCAGAAATGCCTGTCGTGCACGCCGGGCCTGTCGCCCGTGTCCTTCAGCGACCGCGTGGTCGAGCAGGTCAAGGCGCGCAAGGACAAGATCCACTCCTGGTTCATGGACATGAACCTGCTGCTCGGCTACTGGGGCGCGACCAGCCGTACCTATCACCATACGGCGCCGACCAACAGCCTGTATGCGCTGCACGAGGCGCTGCTGATCCTCAAGGAAGAAGGCATCGAAAACTCGTGGGCACGGCATACGCGCCATCACCTCGCGCTCAAAGCCGGCCTCGAAGCCATGGGGCTGAAGTTCCTGGTGAAGGAAGAGGCGCAATTGCCGCAGATGAACGCGGTGATCATCCCCGAGGCGATCAAGGCGCGCGAGGCGGAAGTGCGCAAGACCCTGCTGACCGAGTTCAACCTCGAGATCGGCGCCGGCCTCGGGCCCCTCGCCGGCAAGATCTGGCGCATCGGCCTGATGGGCTATTCGTGCAAACCGGAGAATGTGATGCTTTGCCTGTCCGCGCTGGGCTCGGTGCTCTCGGACATGGGCCTGCCGATACACGTCGGCAATGCCGAAGCCGCCGCACATGGCGCCTATGCGGCGCTGCACGCCAAGGCCGCGTTGCAGAAACAGCAGGAGAAAAAACGCGCGGCTTGACCTAAGGTCCCGGCCATCGGCCGGCTGCGGACCAGAAACGGCGGCCTCAGGGCCGCCGTTTCTGGTGTAGTGCTCCCTAATAACTTGCGGCAATAAGCATTCTCCGAATGCTTCGTTGTGGCGGCAATAGGCGCCGCTATACTTCGCGTTTTCCATTCTGAAGAAGATCTGCCGTGAACATCGAAACCCTCGCCCTTCATGCCGGCTACAGTCCGGAAGCCACCACCAAGGCGGTGGCGGTGCCGATCTATCAGACCACCTCCTATGCCTTCGACGACACCCAGCACGGGGCCGACCTGTTCGACCTGAAGGTCGCGGGCAACATCTACACGCGCATCATGAACCCGACCCAGGACGTTCTGGAAAAGCGGGTCGCCGCCTTGGAAGGCGGGGTCGCCGGGCTCGCGCTGGCTTCGGGCTCCACTGCGATCACCTATTCCATCCTGACCATCGCCGAGGCGGGGGACAACATCGTATCGGCGAGCACGCTCTACGGCGGGACCTACAATCTGTTCGCGCACACCTTTCCGCAATTGGGCATCCAGACCCGCTTTGCCGACTACCGCGATCCGGAAGCGTTCGGCAAGCTGATCGACGCCAAGACCAAGGCGGTGTACGTCGAATCCATCGGCAACCCGCTCGGCAATATCACCGATATCGAAAAAATCGCCGCCGTGGCGCACCGGCACGGGGTGCCGCTGATCGTGGACAACACCGTGCCTTCGCCCTATCTGCTGCGCCCGTTCGAATTCGGCGCCGACATCGTGGTGCATTCCCTCACCAAGTATCTCGGCGGCCACGGCAATTCCATAGGCGGGATCATTGTCGATTCGGGCAAATTCCCCTGGGCCGAACACAAGCAGAAATTCCGCCGCCTGAACGAACCCGACGTTTCCTACCACGGCGTGGTCTATACCGACGCGCTGGGCCCGGCCGCCTACATCGGCCGCGCGCGGGTGGTGCCGCTCCGGAACACCGGCGGGGCGATCTCGCCCTTCAACGCCTTCCTGATCCTGCAGGGCATCGAAACCCTGGCGCTGCGCATGGAACGGATCGTGGACAACACGCTCGCCGTGGCGAACTACCTCAAGCACCACAAGAAAGTCAGCTGGGTCAATTACGCCGGCTTGCCCGACCACAAGGACCACGCGCTGGCAAAGAAATACCTGGGCGGACGCCCGTCGGGCATACTCACTTTCGGCGTCAAGGGCGGGCTTGCGGCCGGCGCGAAATTCCAGGACGCGCTGAAGCTGTTCACGCGCCTGGTGAACATCGGCGATGCGAAGTCGCTCGCCTGCCATCCCGCGTCGACCACCCACCGGCAGCTTGCGCCGGCGGAGTTGGTGCAGGCCGGCGTCACCGAGGACATGGTGCGCCTGTCGGTGGGCATCGAGCACATCGACGATCTCAAGGCGGACCTGGAACAGGCGCTGCAGGCCGTCTGAGCGCGCGGCTTCGCCGCTTTTTGATTGTATTGCTTTCACCTCACCCAATCGCGAAGGAGGGAATATGCAGATTGCCAACAACGTCACCGCCCTGATCGGCAACACGCCGCTGGTGCGCATCAACCGGCTCACGCAAGGCTGCGTAGCCGAGGTCGTCGCGAAACTCGAGTACCAGAATCCGGCCCACAGCGTCAAGGACCGCATCGGCCTGTCGATGATAGAGGCGGCGGAGAACGCCGGGCGCATCAAGCCCGACACCATCGTGCTCGAGCCCACCAGC
>JAJZUN010000660.1 GCA_021848555.1 Pseudomonadota bacterium
CCAGCCGCGCGCCTTGTAATACTCCGGCCGCATCACGTCGATGCCGTTGACCTTGCCTTTGGCCGGGCCGGTCTTGGCCGGTTCGGTCTTCAGGCGCGGCGGCAGGTCGTCGTCCTTGGCGGTAAAGCCGGCGGCATTGTTGAACAGGCGCTCCATGTTCCAGATGCGCTCGCCCACGGCCGTCAGCTTTTCCATTGACCAGCCGCCGTCGCAGGCCGCGTCCAGCTGCGGCTGCAAGTCGGCAAGGGTCCAGGCGAAGGTCGTGAATACGCACACGCCGGCCGAATCGAACACCGAGGTGGCGTCCTGGAAGGCCTTCACCAGGTCCGCCTTGCCCTCGGTCACCAGCGGATCGGTCTTGACCGGGATGCCGAGCACTTCAGAGGCCACGGTGTAGCCGCGCAGATGGCAGGCGCCGCGGTTCGAGGTTGCGTAAGCCAGACCCATGCCCTGGATGCCGCGTGAATCGTAGGCCGGGAACTCCTGCTTCTTCACGCCCATGGAGAGTTCGGGCTTGCCGTACTTGGCGCACAGCCGCGCCGAGCCCAGGCCCAATTCCTTGCCGAAGCCCTCGCCCTTCGCCGCCATTTCCGCCAGTCTCACCAGCGCCTGGGCCGAGCCGAAAGGCGCATCCATGCCGATCTGTTCCTTCTTCAGGATGCCCAGGTCGTACAGTTCCATCGCCGCGCCGACCGTGGCGCCGAACGTGATCGGATCGAACCCTTCCTCGTTGCACAGCATATTGGCGTACTGCAGCGCTTCGAGGTCGCCGACGCCGTTGGCCGCGCCCAGCGCCCAGGCAGCTTCGTATTCGAGACCGCCGGAAGCGCCCCAGTACTCGGGCTTGTTGACCACGCTGAAATGGGTTTCGTCGATCTTGGAAATACGGCCGCAGGCGATGGTGCAGCCGAAACACGCCGCATTGGTCACCAGTTGCGCCTTGCCGTCGGTCGCCCGCTTTTCGTGCATCGCTTCGCCCGAGATCTTGCGCGCGCCTTCGAACTGCACGTCGCGGTGATTGCGCGTGGGGAGCGCCCCCATTTCATTGATCACGTTCATCAGTACCTGGGTGCCATAGGTGGGCAGCCCCTGGCTGGTGACTGCGTTCGCGGCGAGCACCTTCTTCGCCGCCGCCGTCGCTTTCATGAACGCTTTGCCATCCCTGATGCCGCCCGCGCCTTTGGTGCCGCGAATGGACACTGCCTTCAGGTTTTTCGAGCCCATCACGGTGCCGACGCCGGAACGGCCGGCGGCGCGGTGCAGGTCGTTGACGATGCAGGCATACATCACGCCATTCTCGCCGGCGCGGCCAATGCTGCATACGCGCGTTTGAGGATCCTGGTGCGTCTTCTTGATGATCTCCTCAGTCTGCCAAACCGACTTGCCCCACAGGTGAGCGGCATCGCGCAGTTCGGCCTTGTCGTCCTCGATCGCAAGATAAACGGGCTTGGGCGATTTGCCCTCGAATATCACCATGTCCCAGCCGGCGAACTTCATTTCCGCGCCGAAGTAGCCGCCGGAGTTGGAGCAGGCTATCGCGCCGGTCAGCGCGCCCTTGGTGATCACCGAATAGCGTCCGCCGGTCGAGGCCATGGTGCCGGTCAGCGGACCGGTGGCCATGATCATCTTGTTGGCGGGCGATAGCGGATCGACCTTCGGATCCACTTCTTCGACGAAGTACTTGGTCGCCAGTCCGCGCTGGCCCAGATATTCCTGCGCCCATTTCATATTGAGCGGCTCGGACTTGCACGTGCCTTTCGTCAAGTCAACGCGCAGAACTTTTTTCGTCCATCCCATGGCTGTCTCCTTTTAGGCGTTGGCGCGCGATTGGGTGTCGGTCTTGCCGGCCCACTGTTGCATTCTGTCGAGACCGGTCCAGTTCGAATCGACGTAGGTAATGGCGCCGGTGGGGCAGGCGCTGGCGCAGGCCGGATCGCCGCCGCAGAGGTCGCATTTCTGCACTTTGCCGGTCTCGGCGACATAATTGACCGTGCCGAAGGGGCAGGCGATGGTGCACACCTTGCAGCCGACGCAGGTCGCGTCGTTGACGACCTTGGCGCCGGTCGCCGCGTCAACCTTGATTGCCTCCACCGGACAGGCATGCAGGCACCAAGCCTCGGCGCACTGGGTGCAGGTATAAGGCACCATGCGCCCCGCGTGCTCGAAATTGAATACCTTGATGCGCGACCTGGAAATATTGAAGACGCCGTAATTCTCGTAGGAACACGCCATCTCGCATTGCAGGCAGCCCGTGCATTTGTTGGCGTCGATAGACAGCGATTTCTGCATAGCCTCGTCTCCTGGTAGGTGTCGTCTTGACTGGGGTGACGCTGACGAAAATGCCGAATTTCATCGAAATGGGTAAATCTCCACTCAGTCTAGCCGGCATGGACGCGTCTGTAAATGATGACTTGGTGCCGTGTAGGCGAGTTGCTGCCGGCTGGCTTTTTATCGGGGTAAGCGCTAACCTGATCGTGAAGCGATAGCTGCGGACGGTCGCTTGGCTGCGCCCCTCAATCCGCGTTTCGTCGACTGAATTGCTGCACTGCATGAACGCGAAAACCATCCTGGTTACTGGCGCCACCGACGGCATCGGCCGCGCGATCCGGCGCTGGCGCAGGCACTGTGGCAGGCCACCGAAACAGCGCTGCACGCATTCCCGTTCTGAACCCGCACCAAGGAAGTCACCATGACCGACCTCTCCGACCTGGGCTCCTCCGCATTCTGGCGCGTCAATCCCAAGGATTCCGACCCGCGCGAGACGCGTGAATGGCTCGAAGCGTTCGACGCCATGGTCGAGGCCGAAGGCCGCGAGCGCGCGACCTACCTGTTGCGTCGCTTGCTCGATCACGCGCGCAAACGGCGCGTGCAGCTGCCGCCGGTGCTGAACACGCCTTATCGCAACAGCGTGGGCCTCGCCGACCAGCCGCAGTTCCCGGGCAACCTCGAACTC
>JAJZUN010000661.1 GCA_021848555.1 Pseudomonadota bacterium
CGCCTTGGTGATACCGAGCAGCATATAGCTGAAGGTTCCCGGCTTCTTGCCATCGGCCTCGACGATTTCGTTTTCTTTGAGCAGATCGGCACGCTCCACCTGTTCGCCCTGGATGAAGCGGGTGTCGCCGGCGTCATCGACCTGCACGCGGCGCAGCATCTGCCGCACGATCACTTCGATGTGCTTGTCGTTGATCTTCACGCCCTGCAGACGGTACACGTCCTGCACTTCGTCGGTGATGTAGCGCGCCAGTGCCTCGACGCCCTGCAGCCGCAGGATGTCGTGCGGATCGGCCGGACCGTCGACGATGAATTCGCCCTTGTTCACCACCTGGCCGTCGTGCACCATGACGTGCTTGTCCTTGGTGATCAGGAACTCGTGCGCCACGCTGTCCGGGTCGGTGATGACCAGGCGTTGCTTGCCTTTGGTGTCCTTGCCGAACGATACGGTGCCGGTGACTTCGGCCAGCATGCCCGCGTCCTTGGGCGAGCGCGCCTCGAACAGTTCGGCCACGCGCGGCAGACCGCCGGTGATGTCGCGCGTCTTCGAGGTTTCCTGCGGAATGCGCGCCAGGACCTCGCCCACCTGCACTTGCTGGCCGTTCTTCACCGTGATCAGCGAGCCGACCTGGAAGGTGATGTTGACCGAGTGATCGGTGCCGGCGATCTTGACCTCCTCGCCCGCTTCGTTGATCAGCTTAACCTGCGGGCGCAGACCCTTGCTCGCGCTGCCGCGGCGCTTCGGATCGATGACCACCAGGGTGGACAGACCGGTGATTTCGTCGATCTGCTTCGCCACCGTCGTGCCTTCCTCGACGTTTTCGAATTTCACCGTGCCGGCATATTCGGTGATGATCGGCCGGGTATGCGGGTCCCAGGTGGCGAGCACGAAACCGGCCTTGACCGGCTTGCCGTCGGTCGCGATCAGGGTCGCGCCGTACGGCACCTTGTGCCGCTCGCGCTCGCGTCCGTTGTCGTCGGTGATCATGATCTCGCCCGAGCGCGAAATTGCGATCTTCTCGCCCTTGGCGTTGCTGACATAGCGCATCTGCGCGGTGAAGCGCACCGTGCCGTTGGACTTGGCGTCCACTTGGCTCGCCACCGCGGTACGCGAAGCGGCGCCGCCGATGTGGAAGGTGCGCATGGTGAGCTGCGTGCCCGGTTCGCCTATCGACTGCGCGGCAATCACGCCCACCGCCTCGCCGATGTTCACGATCGGGCCGCGGCCCAGATCGCGGCCGTAGCACTTGGCGCACAGGCCATGACGGGTGTCGCAGGTGAGCGGGGTGCGCACCTTGACTTCGTCGATGCCGAGCGATTCGATCATGTCGACTTCTTCTTCGTTCAGCAGCGTTCCGGCGGGATAGAGCTGGTCCTGGGTTTCCGGATGCGCCACCTCGGCCGCGCTGACGCGGCCGAGGATGCGCTCGCGCAGGGCCTCGACCACTTCGCCGCCTTCGACCAGGGCTTTCACCACGACGCCATTGGCGGTGCCGCAATCGTCCTCACGCACCACCAGATCCTGGGTCACGTCCACCAGACGGCGGGTCAGGTAGCCCGAATTGGCGGTCTTCAGCGCCGTATCGGCCAGGCCTTTGCGCGCGCCGTGGGTCGAAATGAAGTACTGCAACACGTTCAGGCCTTCGCGGAAGTTCGCCGTGATCGGCGTCTCGATGATCGAGCCGTCGGGCTTGGCCATCAGTCCGCGCATGCCGGCGAGCTGGCGAATCTGCGCCGCGGAACCGCGCGCGCCGGAATCGGCCATCATGTAAATCGAGTTGAACGATTCCTGCCGCACCTTCTTGCCCTTGCGGTCGATGACTTCCTCGTGCGACAGCTGCTCCATCATGGCTTTCGCCACCTGGTCGCCCGCGCGGCCCCAGATGTCGACCACCTTGTTGTAGCGCTCGCCCACGGTCACCAGGCCCGAGGTGTACTGCTGCTCGATTTCCTTCACTTCGGAATTCGCATCGGAAATCAGCTTGCCTTTTTGCAGCGGCACCAGCATGTCGTCGACGCAGATCGAGATGCCGCCGCGGGTGGCGAAGGCAAAACCGGCCCGCATCAGCTTGTCGGCGAAAATCACCGTCTCGCGCAGGCCGCAGCGGCGGAACGAGGCGTTGATCAGCTTGGAGATCTCTTTCTTCTTCAGCGCCTTGTTGATCAGCGCGAACGGCAGGCCCGGCGGCAGGATTTCCGACAGCAGCGCGCGCCCGACCGTGGTCTGGTAGCGCGTGGTCTTTTCGATCTTCTCGCCGGTCTCGGTCAAGTCATACTCGCGGATGCGCGCCGTGATCATGGCGTGCAGTTCGACCTTGCGCGACTCGTAGGCGCGCGACAGCTCGCTCATGTCGGCGAATACCATGCCCTCGCCGGCAGCGGCGATGCGCTCGCGCGTGGCGTAGTACAGGCCGAGCACGATATCCTGCGAGGGCACGATGACCGGCTCGCCGTTGGCGGGCGAGAGTATGTTGTTCGAGGCGAGCATCAGCGTGCGCGCCTCCATCTGCGCTTCCAGCGACAGCGGTATATGCACCGCCATCTGGTCGCCGTCGAAGTCCGCGTTGAACGCCGCGCACACCAGCGGGTGCAGCTGGATTGCCTTGCCCTCGATCAGCACCGGCTCGAAAGCCTGGATGCCGAGGCGGTGCAGCGTGGGCGCGCGGTTGAGCATCACCGGATGCTCGCGGATCACGTCTTCGAGGATGTCCCACACCACCGGCGTCTCGGCCTCGACTTCGCGTTTCGCCGCCTTGATGGTGGTGGCGATGCCCTGCAATTCGAGCTTGTTGAAAATGAAGGGCTTGAACAGCTCGAGCGCCATTTTCTTGGGCAGGCCGCACTGGTGCAGCTTCAGCTGCGGGCCGACCACGATCACCGAACGGCCGGAGTAGTCGACGCGCTTGCCGAGCAGGTTCTGGCGGAAGCGTCCGCCCTTGCCCAGATCGGAA
>JAJZUN010000662.1 GCA_021848555.1 Pseudomonadota bacterium
CTGCTCGCCTGCTCGCGCAACGGCTATGTGTGCAATCCTTCGCTGCACCAGAACTACACCACGCAGGAAGTGCTGGACCTGCTGGCGCGCATCGAGTGCGCGGCACTGGTGGCGCAGGCCGGCTACGGCGCCGATGCGGCCAAGCGCGACATTTTCGCCGAGGCGGGTCTGCTGCTGGACATGAAGCGCGTCTACCGCCTCGCCCCGCGCGCCAACCCGGACACGGGCGGCGGCGGGCAGGCGTTTCCGTCGCAGGGGGCGTCGCCGAGCGCCGCGCCCGAACCCGATCTGAACCCGGACAAGATCATTTATCTCGCCTTCACCTCGGGCACGACGGGCACGCCCAAGGGCGTGATGCATTCGGACAACAGCCTGCTCGCCAACGGACGCGCCATGACGCGCGACTGGAAGCACGACGCCGACACCGTGCTGCTCAGCTTGAGCCCGACCTCGCACCACATCGCCACGGTCGGCCTCGCGCAGGCTTTGGTCGCGGGTTTCGAGATGGTGCTGAACGATCTGCCCCGGGGAACGGATGTGATCGACCGGCTGATCGAGTCGGGCGCGACCTACGTCATGGGCGTGCCCACGCATGCGATCGACGCCCTGGCGCAGATGCGCCGGCGCGGGCTGGATACGCTGGCACGCGTGAAAGTGTTCTATATGGCCGGTTCGACCATACCGAGCGATCTCGCCGCCAGTTTTCTGAAGATCGGGGTCACGCCGCAGAACGTATACGGCATGACCGAGAACGGCTCGCACCAATATACCCTGCCTGGCGATGACGCCGAGACCATCGTCGCAACCTGCGGCCGGGCCTGCAGCGGTTACGAGATCCGGCTGTGGCGCCAGGACAATCCCGACGTCGAAGTCGCGCCGGGCGAGATCGGCGAAATCGGCGGGCGCGGCGCGCTGCTTACGCTGGGCTATTTCGGCAATCAGCACGCGACCGAGTCCTCGTTCAATGCGCACGGCTGGTTCATGAGCGGCGATCTGGGGCGTTTCGACGCGCGCGGCAACCTGCAGGTGGTCGGGCGCATGAAGGACCTGATCATACGCGGCGGCCACAATATCTTCCCGGCGCGGGTCGAGGATCTGGCCCACCGCCATCCGGATGTGGTCAAGGCGGCTGCATTTCCGATCGCCGACGAGCGCCTGGGCGAGCGGGTTTGCCTCGCGGTCATCGCCCGAACGCAGCCGGGGCCCGGCGTGCCGGAAATGCTTGCGCATCTGGACGCTTGCGGCCTGTCCAAATACGACATGCCCGAGTTCTATATCGTGATGCCGGAATTTCCGCTGACGGCTTCGGGCAAGATCCTGAAGCGCGAACTTGTCGCCTGGGCCAAGGAAGGCCGCATCCAGCCCAGTCCCTGCCGTTCGAACGGCGCCAGCAAACCAGCCTAGAGAGACCGACATGAGCGTACACCTGACGCGGCAGGACGAATTCGCGCTGATCACCCTGGACCGCCAGGAAGCGCTCAACGCGCTGTCCTCCGCGGTGCTGCGCGAACTGGAGCAGGCCTTCGAGCAGGTCGCCGCGGGCGATGCGCGCGCGCTGATCGTGACTGGCGCCGGCGCGAAGGCGTTTTGCGCCGGCGCCGACATCAAGGAATTGGTCGGCCGCAGCCTCACCGAGCAGCGGCGCGATGCGGCCTACGGCCAGGCGGTGCTGGCCCGGCTCGATACCCTGCCCATGCCTTCGATTGCGGCGATCAACGGCTACGCCTTCGGCGGCGGCCTCGAACTCGCGCTCGCCTGCACCTTTCGCATCGCCGCTCCAACGGCGAAAATGGGGCTGCCGGAAATCAAACTCGGGCTGATCCCGGGCTACGGCGGCACGCAGCGCCTGCCGCGCGTGGTGGGCGAGGCCAGGGCGCTGGAATTGATCATGAGCGCGCGTACCGTCGACGCCGAAGAGGCCGAGCGCATCGGGCTGGTGCACCGCGTAGTCGAAGGCGATGTGCTCGCCGGCGCAATGGCGTTCGCGCGCAGCTTCAGCGCTTACGGCCTGCCGGCCCTGAAGCTGGCGCGCGACGCCGTGAAACGCGCGCTCGATGTGCCGCTGCACGAGGGGCTGAAGCTGGAGGCGGATCTGAACACGCTCGCGTTCCAAACCGAAGATGCAGTCGAAGGCATGAACGCGTTCATGCAAAAGCGCAAGCCCCAATTCAAGGACCGTTGAGACGCTCATGCCGACCGGCAAAGGAACGGTGGCCGTCACCGGCGCGAACCGCGGCATAGGCGCCGCGATCGCGCTCGCCTTGGCGCGCGCGGGCTACCGCGTCGCCTGCCTCACGCGCAGCGGGAGCCTGCCCGAGGCGGGCGCGGACGACGCCCTGCGCGCGCGCCTGGTGCCGATCGCCTGCGATGTCCTCGACGAGGCGGCGGTCGATGCGGCCCTGGCGCGGGCCGCCGCAGGGGCGGGGGGCCTCGCCGGCCTGGTCAACAACGCGGGCCTGCACACCGATGCAAAGAGCGCGGCGCTGGCGACGGCGGATTACGAGCGCGTGATGGCGGTCAATGCGACCGCGGTGTTCGCCGCCGCGCGCGCAGCCTACCCGCATCTGGTGCAAGCCGGCGGCGGCCTGATCGTCAACATCGGTTCGTTTTTCGACAAGCTGGGGGTGAAGCGCAACCTCGCCTACTGCGCCTCCAAGGCGGCGGTCGGCGCGATTACGCGCTGCCTCGCGGTCGAATGGGCGGCCGAGAACATACGCGTGGTCGACGTCGCCCCCGGCTACATCGCCACCGACCTGAATCGCGAGATGCTGTCCGCGGGACCGCTGCGCGCGTATCTGGACAAGCGCATTCCGCGCGGCGCACCCGGAACCGCGGATGAAGTGGCGCGGCTGGTCGCGGCCTTGTTCCGCGAGGACCTGGGTTTTCTCTCCGGGGAGACGATTTATATCGACGGCGCGCAGGGCATCGCGCATTGAACACGGTGTC
>JAJZUN010000663.1 GCA_021848555.1 Pseudomonadota bacterium
ACGTGGTAGGGTCCTTGCAGAATACTTACAGGCCGCTGCTGTGAATCAGTCCCAAAAAACGGGACACGGGGGCCTATCGGCAATAAGACCATGGAATCGTTGAAATAACCGACCATCTGCGGATTCCGATCGGCGCCGATCGGGACCCCACCCAGAGCGAATTTACCGCACGAAATCAATGTGATGTACGGCCATCGAGAGGGGTCCAATTCCGTGCCAATCAACAGGCACTGGGTCACAGGCCGGAAGCCGGCCAACAGCTCATGCGGCCTTGGCAGAGGAATGTCGCCCCTGCGTAGGTCTGCGCGTGTGATACGGCTGGATCAGCACGTCCGCCGGGATATCGAGAAGACGGCTCAGGCGACGGATCATCGGCAGCGTCAGCGCGCGCCGCCGGTTGAGCACCTCGGCCACCCGCGCCCGGCTGCCAATTGCCGGTTCAAGATCGCGCCGGCCGAGCTGCTTCTGCTCCATCATGAACAGGATCGCGCTGATCGGATCCGGCGCCGCGATTGGGATGTGTGCCGTCTCATAAGCCTCGATCAGCGTTGCCAAAACGTCGAGGCGGTCGCCTTCTGACGTGTCCTTCTTGGCGTCCATCAGGGTCGCGACCACGGCAAGAGCCGCCTGATGATCAGCCTCGGTCCGGATCGGACGTACGTCCATCATCACCTCCTGCCTTTCACACACTCTGGGCATCGATCTTGTCGTGCTCGCGATGCGTGCCGATGAAGCGCACGTAGACAACCCCGTACTGGTAATTCACCCACGCCACCAGGCGGTACTTGTTGCCGCCGATGTCGAACACCATGCGGCCGTCGCACAGAATGTCCGCACTGCCGAACATCTGCTTGACCGCCGGCGGATCGGTCCACCGCGCCGCCGTGACGACCTTCACCCAGGTTCGCAGCGGCTGCTCGGCGCCTCGGTGAGCTGACTGATCCCAGAATGCCTTCAGCGTGCCCACAGAGATGATCCTCATATGCGGTTATACCCGCTCCCACTGCGGGAGCACCCCCCTGTCCTACCCCCACATCCCGCGGGCGATATCCTTTTCCTCGGCGCCGACGGCATTGGCATAGATGGCGGTGGTGGTGAGCTGGGCGTGGCCGAGCCATTTCTGCACTAGGTTGAGGGGGATGCCGGCGGAGACGGCGGCCACCCCGAAGCCGTGCCGCAGTCCCTTGGGCGAGGCGTGGGGGCCGTCGAGCCCGGCGGCGGCCATCGCCGCGTGCACGGCGCGCCAGCCGGTCATCCGGCTCCAGGGCCAGAGCCGGTCCCCGCGCCCGTTGCCGCGGCGACCCTGCCGCTCGCGGATGCCGTGCACCAGGTCGAGCGCCTCCAGCAGGGCCGGGGGCACGGGCACGGCGCGGAAGATCCCGGTGCGGCGCTTCTTCAGGCTCTCGATCACCAGCACGCCGGCGGCGAGGTCCACCCGGTCGGCCGCACGTCAGTGCCTCGGAAAGCCGGCAGCCGGCGTAGGCGAGGGTCATGCAGAGGGTGCGGGCTTGGCGGTCGGCTTTCTCGGCTGCCCGCAGGAAGGCGTCGCGCTTCCCGGCAGTGAGGTATTTCCGCGCCCCGTTCTGCGGGTGCAGCTGCATCCCGGTCTGCGGGGAAGGGGAGGAGGCTGCTTGGATGCCGGGCCAGGGCCGGCGCGGCCCTGGCGGGGGTGTGGGGGCAGCGCCCCCGCCCTTCTTTCCTTCACGGCGCTCACGCGGCTTGGTCCTGGTAGCCGCGGCGGCGCTTGCTGTGAGCGAGGCGGGCAAGGGCGTTGAGGGCGGCGGCGGTGTCGGGGTGGGGGTCGAGGCGGCGACGGCCCTGGGTACCGATGCGGCCCCAGTGGCGCGCGAGGAGGGTGCGTCCGAACAGGTCGGGCCAGATTTCGAGGCGGTAGTAGCGCCATTCGTTGCGCTCGGGACGGATGCGGATCAGGGCGGCCTGATCGGGGAAGAGCGGCAGTTGGATCGGCTCGGGCACAGGGCGCTCCGGCGGGTAGGGCAGGATTCGCCAGGTAGTGTATCACTCTGGCGGGCGTTGTATGAGGGAAAGGCTTGGTTTGGCGCCGGGTTGGGCGGTTTTGTGCTCATACACTATTGGCCATAGTGTAGCAGACATCCAGCGGGGAAGGGCTGCTGCCGACTCTTTGCGGACCTCGCAAGTTCGCTCCGGGAGGTCCTGCTGTGGATCGGCACCCAATTAGATTAAACATCTTATAATACAGAGACTGTCATAATAGTTAGATGAACTGCCGGGTTAAGGAGACCCCGCCCGACGCAGATCGCCCCCCTATTTCACCCATTTTCTGCGCTGACTCAGGACATTGCCCCACAAGAGCGGTGAGGTCCCTGCTGGGCGCCGATTCACAAAGAGTCGTTTTTCTTGCCTGTGAACGGGCTGTTGTGTATATTCCTCCGAAATCGTCTCATTATTTATGCGGAGTCTCTGTTGCTCTATTTCTCCAACCTGCCGGCTCTCTCATTCCGCGGTGCACCCCGCCACACCACCGACCGTCGGACGTCCGCGTCATGGGCATGATGGTCTTCGACCGGCGGACCTGCACTTGGCGGGCCTGGCATGGCACGCGAGCCATCTGGTTGAAGCTTCCGCATGCGGTGGTCACTGCCGTTTGCGTAGCTTCCACCGCAGCGCTACGAAGCGCCGCGCCCTTGCCGGCGCATCCCGTCGAACGGGTCTTGTCTCTTACGGCGCCCCCTCCCGCCGTCGGCACGTCGGCGCCAGTCACCCAAGCTCTGGGTACCCCAATGCCGGCCGCAGCGTTCCTGCCCTCGCCCTGGTTCTTTGCCCCCACCTCGGGTGCTGACGGCAGCGGAACATCACCCTCCCCGACCCCACCCATCGGCAGAAGCCCCTTCACTCCAAATCTCCCGATCATCCCGGCCACCCCCATCGTGCCGCCCGCCCGGGTTCCGGCAACCCGGAGCC
>JAJZUN010000664.1 GCA_021848555.1 Pseudomonadota bacterium
CTTATAACTGACCGGTCAGTAATATATATGTTCCCAGCCGGCAGGTCAACCGTTTCCCGCCGCTTGCGGCGCAGGCATGCATTCGGGACCGGTCTTGGGTGCGGACGGGGGCGTGGCGCTTGCAGATTGCAAAGCAGCATCGATTGCGGTACCTTGGCTGCCTGACGTTAGGGGTCCTGCGCGCAGAGCTGCAGAGGCGCGGGTGAGAGAGTCCCTTTGAACCTGATGCGGATAATGCCGCCGCAGGGAAGCGTGAGCAGTTCTCCCTCCTGTCTCCGCCCCTTTCGGCTCAATTTGGAACAATGCTTGGCAGGCGCAGGCGCGCAGTGCGTGCGGGCGGCTTTTATTAGGAGTACAGCATGAACGCAAATCCCCAATTCATCGCCGCAACCGCGCACGTGGACGACGCGGCGGTCCAGCCGCTGCCGAACTCGCGCAAGGTCTATGTGCAAGGCAGCCGGCCCGATATCCAGGTGGCCATGCGCGAGGTCAGCCAGGCCGACACGCCGGCTTCCTTCGGCGCCGAGAAAAACCCGCCGATTTTTGTCTACGATACCTCGGGTCCCTACACCGATCCCAATGCGAAAATCGACATCCGCAACGGCTTGGCGCCGCTGCGCGCCAATTGGATAGAGGAGCGCGGCGACACCGAGGCGCTAACCGGCCCGACGTCGAAATTCGGCGTCGAGCGCCTGCGCGACCCCAAGCTCACCGAACTGCGCTTCAACCTGCAGCGCAAGCCGCGCCGCGCCAGGCCCGGCATGAATGTGTCCCAGATGCACTACGCGCGCCGCGGCCTGGTCACGCCGGAAATGGAATACATCGCCATCCGCGAGAACCTGCAGCGCCGGCAATACATCGATAGCCTGCGCGCCTCGGGCCCGATGGGGTCCAAGCTAGCCGAGCTCATGGGGCGCCAACACCCGGGGCAGAATTTCGGCGCCGCCATTCCGGAGGAGATCACGCCCGAATTCGTGCGCGACGAAGTCGCGCGCGGCCGCGCCATCATCCCGGCCAACATCAACCACCCCGAGTCCGAGCCGATGATCATCGGCCGCAACTTCCTGGTGAAAATCAACGCCAACATCGGCAATTCCGCGCTGGGCTCCTCCATCGGCGAGGAAGTCGAGAAAATGACCTGGTCGATCCGCTGGGGCGGCGACACGGTGATGGATCTGTCCACCGGCAAGCACATCCATGAAACGCGCGAATGGATCATCCGCAACGCGCCCGTGCCCATCGGCACCGTGCCCATCTACCAGGCGCTGGAAAAGGTCGACGGCAAGGCGGAGGAACTCACCTGGGACATCTTCCGCGACACGCTGATCGAACAGGCGGAGCAGGGCGTGGATTACTTTACCATCCACGCCGGGGTGCTGCTGCGCTACGTGCCGCTCACCGCCAAACGCATGACCGGCATCGTCAGCCGCGGCGGCTCGATCATGGCCAAGTGGTGCCTGGCGCACCACAAAGAGAGTTTCCTCTACACCCATTTCGAGGACATCTGCGACATCATGAAAGCCTACGATGTCGCATTTTCGCTGGGCGACGGCCTGCGCCCGGGCTCGATCTACGATGCCAACGACGAGGCGCAGCTGGGCGAGCTGAAGACGCTCGGGGAATTGACCGACATCGCCTGGAAGCACGACGTGCAGGTGATGATAGAAGGGCCGGGCCATGTGCCGATGCACATGATCAAGGAGAACATGGACCTGCAGCTGCGCGACTGCAAGGAAGCGCCGTTCTATACCCTGGGGCCGCTGACCACCGACATCGCGCCCGGCTACGACCACATCACCTCGGGCATAGGCGCGGCGATGATAGGCTGGTACGGCACGGCCATGCTGTGCTACGTCACGCCCAAGGAACACCTGGGCCTGCCGAACAAGGCCGACGTCAAGGACGGCATCATCACCTACAAGATCGCGGCGCATGCGGCCGACCTGGCCAAAGGCCATCCCGGCGCGCAGATCCGCGACAACGCCCTATCCAAGGCGCGCTTCGAGTTCCGCTGGGAGGATCAGTTCAACCTCGGCCTCGATCCGGACAAGGCGCGCGAGTTCCACGACGAAACCCTGCCGCGCGACAGCGCAAAGGTGGCGCACTTCTGCTCCATGTGCGGGCCGCATTTCTGCTCCATGAAGATTACCCAGGACGTGCGCGACTACGCGGCGGCGCAGGGCGTGGACGAACAGGCGGCGCTGGCCAAAGGCATGGAACAGAAGGCGGTGGAATTCGTGAACAAGGGCGCGCAGATTTATTCCAAAGCCTGAGTGCGTTCTCTGCGGGGCGCAAGCGGCGCGTACACGCGCCGTTTTTTTGCCCCTGAAACGGATGCAACTTGCCGCCAGCGCTTACAATCCGTCACATGGACCAAGTCATACTCGCCAAAGCGCTGATCCTCGGGGTGGTCGAAGGCCTCACGGAATTCCTGCCGGTGTCCAGCACCGGCCACCTGATCCTCGCCGGCGACCTGCTCGATTTCAACGACGACCGGGGCAAGCTGTTCGAAATCGTGATCCAGTGCGGCGCCATACTGGCGGTGTGCTGGGAGTATCGGGTCAAGCTCGTGGCGGTGATCGCCGGCCTGGTCTCGAAGCGCGAGGCGCAGCGCTTCGCCCTCAACCTCGCCATCGCTTTCATGCCGCTCGCCGTGCTGGGCCTGGCGTTCGGAAAAGCGATCAAAGCGCATCTATTCCAGCCGGTGCCGGTGGCCCTGGCTTTCATCATCGGCGGCTTCATCATCATGTGGGCGGAAAAACGCGAGCACACGGTGCGCGTGCGCGAAGTGGAGGATATGAGCTGGAGCGATGCGCTTAAACTGGGCTTCGCTCAGGCCTTTGCGCTGATTCCCGGAACGTCGCGCTCCGGGGCCACCATCATCGGCGGGCTGCTGTTTGGCCTGTCGCGCAAGGCGGCGACCGAGTTTTCCTTCTTCCTCG
>JAJZUN010000665.1 GCA_021848555.1 Pseudomonadota bacterium
GTAACGCGTGACGCGCCCCCGAGCATCCACCCAGACCTCACGGCGCAAGGAGCCGTTCCCGCGCTTGCCCGAGATCTTGAAGGCTTCATCGATCAGCTTCCGATCAGCCATGACCTATCATACCATGGCTGGATGGCATTTTGGATCGCGTATACCGATCGTGCGCGACCCGGCGCGTCCCAAGCGGTATCGAGTCTGCTCACTGAGGCGCGACGATCCCATGCTTTACTGAGGGCCTCAACAGGGGCATGCTTGAGTTCTTGCGCCTACGTCTTGCGCCGCGCATCCGTTGCGAGTCCTTCCCGCGGATGCCGCAGGAGCCGCGATGGAGCGGCACGACATGCATCCCATCGAAAATGTCAACACCCCGCTCCTGCCGTCCGGATATGCGAGGCTCGGTCATCGCCAGCATCGCTTCATGGCGGCCGACCTTCGCGGCGCTGGAGACCACCGCTGAATGACCTACGAGCCGAGCCCTCGCATCGACGCCACCCTGGTGCAGCGCCTCATCGCCGAGCAATTCCCGCAATGGAGCAACCTGCCGGTGCGACCGGTCGAGCGAAGCGGTTGGGACAACCGCACCTTCCGCCTTGGCGACAAGCTGCTCGCGCGACGACCCAGCCAGGCCGGGTATGCGGCCAAGATCCCCCTCGAACAGCATTGGCTTCCCAGGCTGGCGCCGATGCTGCCGAGATCGATCCCGGAGCCCGTCGCTCTAGGTGAGCCCAGCGCAGCCTACCCATGGCCCTGGTCGATCCGCCATTGGATCGACGGCGTCGATGCCGCATCCACACCGATCAGCGATATGCCCACTTTGGCGCGCGACCTTGCGCTGTTCCTGCGCGCGCTGCAGTCCATCGACGCCAGCGGCGGGCCCGTACCGGGCGTGCACAACTTCCAGCGCGGCGGACCGCTGGCGTACTACGACGGCGAGACCCGCGCAGCCCTGGCCGCGCTGCGGGGCCGGATCGACACCGCTGCCGCGACCCGCCTCTGGGACGACGCGCTGGCGGCCCGCTGGACGGCCGAGGCTGTCTGGCTGCATGGCGACGTCGCCGCGGGAAACCTGCTGCTGCGCGACGGCGCCCTGTGTGCGGTGATCGATTTCGGCGGCATGGCCGTCGGCGACCCGGCCTGCGACCTGGCGATCGCCTGGACGCTGTTCGACCCGGCCTCCCGCCAGGTGTTCCGCGACACCCTTGGTCCTGACGACAGCATGTGGCTTCGCGGTCGGGGTTGGGCGCTGTGGAAGGCTTTGATCGTGCTCGCCGCAGGGGACGCGAGCGACCCCCGGCAGATCGCGACCTCAAGACGGGTGTTGGACTCCGTTTTCGCCGTCTCCGCAGGCGCGATGCGCTGATCGACGGCAATGCTGGGCAAGGATCATGGCCGGCCTGGCGTCGCTGCCCCGACCGGAGGCGTTGCGCGCAACACTTCCCGATATCGGCCCGGCTTGGGCACCGAGCCCGATCCGGGCCACGCAAAAAAGCCAAGCACCGCGAAGTGCTTGGCTTGATTTGTCTGGTTGCGGGGGCCCGCTTCGAACGCTGGTTGTCGGTCGTGCGGGTGCCGTTGGCCGTCAGCACTCGAACAGCTGTGGCTGCTTGAGTGCGGAAAACATTATCCACGGAGTTCGTTCAGTGGCCGATCAACCCGAGCAAAGCGTGAAGGTTGTCGATCGTGTGCCGCGGCGGCGCCGATCCGGGGTGCAGAGGTTGCTCGTCGCGCTCGACATGAACTTCCACAACCTGTGCTGCGCGCGCCGCCTCGATATCCTCGGCGGCGTTGCCGACGAACCACGCCCGGTCGGCGCGCACTGACAGCGCGTCGAGACAGGCAAGGATGCCGTCCGGGCTGGGCTTGGGCCGGATGCGCCGTTCGGCGTCGGCGACGACGACGGCACCGAACGGAGCGTCACCGAGCAGGGCAAGCTCGGCCCTGGCGATATGCAGCGGCGCATTGGTCACGATGCCGAGCCGGATGCCCAGGCGGTGCAACTTGCCGAGGGCGTCGATGTCGTCGAACACGGTGGTGAACCGCGCTCTGCGTTCCGGCCGATCATGGCGCGCGAAGGCTGGCCAGAAGGACAGGGGGTCGACATCGAAGCGGGTGCGGATGATGGCGTCACGGTCCGCCCCGAACCAGAAGGCGTCGATCGCCGCCCGATCGGCCCGGCGCCGAAACGCGCGCAAAGTGCTTGCGACCACCCGGTATCGATACGCGGGTCGGGTGGTGACGAGCGTGCCATCAAGATCGAACAGAACGGCTTTCATCGCGTCTCCGTGCGGCGCATAGCCGCGTCTCATCGGCGAGCCGCGCAATGACGCGCGTTGAAAGCGTTGGAGTGGTGAGGAACACCCGGGTTCCGCTTGCCCCAAGATGCATCTGGCTGGCAATGCCGGCGAAGCCTCCACCGTGTCGGCCGGCCTTGTGCATCGGCCGCAGCCTGACGTTGGCATCGCGCGTCGCCCGAGGCTGAGGCCACATTCATGGTGAGCATGCGATCATCCGGAAAGACGGCACGCGACTGGTCATCGAGCCGGCACCCGCGAAGTCGCTGCTGGATCTGCTGGCGACCTTGCCGGTGATCGAGGACGACTTCCCGCTGATGGATGATGCTCGACCAGAGCCCGTCGAACTGTGATGCGCTACCTGCTCGACACGAACATGGTTTCCGATCTGGTGCGCCACCCCGCGGGTGCAGATCGCGGCTCATGTTCGCAGCGTGGGCGAAACCAAGGTCTGTACCAGCGTCGTCGTCGCGGCCGAGTTGCGTTACGGCGCGGCGAATCAGCGACCGCGGAATAATCGGGAATTCCCACCTATTCCCTAGCAACGCTGACCTATTCATTCCTGGAGCATCTGCCAGGAAAAGATGAAGGTCTGTTGGATGTTGCATGCGGCCAAGTCTAGGGCAACGACGGCAGTTGGGA
>JAJZUN010000666.1 GCA_021848555.1 Pseudomonadota bacterium
CGGCGCGAGCGCCGCCTTGAAGCGCAGATCGAGCTTCTTCCATGCGCCGGGATCGACGCTGCCCAACTCACCCTCGCGCCAGCCCTGGTCGGTTTCGCGCAGCCAGCGCTCGAGTGCGCGCCAGTCTGCCGGCTCGGCAAGCAGCGGCTGGATCTGGGCCGCGGCCGCGGCGATGAATTCTTCGCGCCGCTTGCGCGCCTCCTTTCTTTGTGCGGCGAGCTCGGCAAAATGCCGGGCGGCGGGAGCATAAGCCTTTTCGCAGGCGGCGTCGAAGCGTTCCCACAGCGCCTTGGGCACGCCCGCGTGCTGCTGATCCAGCGCTTTCCATTCGCCGCGCAGCTTCTGCACTTCCTGCGCGAGTTGCGCCGGATCCTGGGTTTGCGTCGCGGCCGCTTCGGCGCGCTCGCACAGGCGCACGCGCGCACTTTGCTGGCCGAAGGATTCCCAGCGCTCGAGTTCCACCAGCTGTTGCACCAGCCGGCCCAGGCGCTGGGTGGTCGGTTTCGGCAGCTGCCCGGCCGCGGCCTTGAGCAGCTTGATTTCGTCGGCGCCCGCGCGCGCCGCCTGCACCTGACCCGCGGCCAATGCCTGCTCGGCGCCATGCAGCAGCGCGTGGAGCTGCTGCCGCAGCGCATTGGCCTCCTGTTGCGTCGCCTGAATCTGCGCCAGCCGGCGCTGCTCCACCGTGGTCATCGCGGCTTCGAAGCGCCGCGTCAGTTCCGGCGCGCGTATCGAGCGGTCCAGCGCCTGCCAGCGTACGGGAAGTTGCGCGTGGTCGATCGATGTTCCTGCGGCCAGCTGTTCGGCTTCGAGCACGAGCGCCAGCGTCCTCGCGAGTCCGCGCAATTCCTCCTCCCAGCGCGCAAGGCGTTCCTCCGCCTGCGCCAGCTGGCCCAGCGCCGCTTCGTCGTTGCAGGCACGCGCCTCGTCGCGCAAGGCCGCAAGCTCCGCGCGCAGGGCGGCAAGCGCCTCCTCCGCCTCCGGCGCCGCATGTCCGAGGCCGCCGATCCAGGCGCCGAGCTTGCGCTCGAACTGCGCACGCGCGCGCTGCTCGTTCTGCTCGCGTTCGAACCTGGCCTGGATCGCCTGGCGCGCGGCCTCGCAGCGCGCCAGGCGCGCCGCGTCGCCGCTCATGTCCAGGGCCTGCCAGCGCCGGTTGAGTTCGATCACGGCGCTCAGGATCGGGCCAGGCTCGGCCGCCAGCGCTTCGAGCTGCGCGATGACGGCTTCGGCTTCGTCGTCCTGCTGCTGCCGCTGCCTGATCGCGTCGATGCGTTGCCGCGCGAGCCTGGCCACGCCATGATCCTTGTGCTTCGCCGCGTCGGCGAGCTTGCGCAGGCTAGCGGGCGACAGCACGCGCTCGGCTGCCGCCATGCGCGTCTCCGCATGCTCGCCCGCCAGCGCGAGTTCGACCAGCATGGTTTCATCGCGCATATGGGCGATCGCCGCGCGCCGGCGCGCTGCATCCTGCGCCCGGCGCGCGACCGCGTCCCGGATCGCGTCGCTGCATTGCTCCGCCGCCAGCAGCGCCTGCGCCGCCGCGCCGTCCTGCGTCAGCGCCAGCGCCGCACTCAGTGCGGCCGCGAGCGCGGGCCTCACGCTGGCATCGGTTTCCGTGGTCCAGGCAGCGGCAAGCGCGGCGAGGTCGCTGCAGCGCCGGGCTGCGGCGGCGCGCACCTGCGGCGCCGGGTCGCCGGCCAGCAGTTGCGCGAGTTCACCGGAGTCGCCAGGCAATGCCGCTACGCCGAGGATGCGTTGCGCGGGATCGGCGTGCTGATGCTGGGCAGTGCGTGAGAACAGATTGGCGATCATGGTTGGCGTGAGCTCAAGGGGGGTACGGCAGTTGCGAGTCGATCAAAAGGAAGAATCTTCAACGCAGGCGGTTCGATGGTAACCAAAAATCGCGCCGGCCGCGAACAATTTGATTCAATCGATTTCGACCGCGGCGATCGCTCCCGTCTTTGCCGATGCCGGCGCGCGCGGCGCAGCGCTCACTTGCGCGGTTTGAGGAAAGTCACGACGTTCGACCCCGGCGCATTCTTGGTGGCGCAGCTGCCCTCGCCGACACCGGCTTCGCGCTCGGCCTCGTGCAGCAGGTTGATGACGTCGACGTAGTGCTTTTCCTTGACCATCATCAGCGCCGTCAGCCCGCCTTCATTGCGTGCGAGCACGTCGGCGCCCGCTTTGAGCAGCGCCTCCACCACCGCCGTCTCGCCGTAGCCTGCCGCCAGCATCAAGGGCCGTATGCCGTAGCCGATGGGCGCCTCCACATCGGCGCCCGCATCGATCAGCGCTTGCGCCACATCGGTGAAACCGCGGTCCAGCTCCGCGTTGTAAGCGGCTTTCATCAGCGGCCCCCAGCCGCGCTCGTCCCTGGCATTCACATCGGCGCCCGCATCGATCAGGATCTTGACCACGCCGAGCCTGCCCGCGTGCGCGGCCAGCATCAGCGCCGTGGCACCATCGGCGTTGCGTTCGTTGCAATCGGCGCCGGCAGCCAGGAGCGTGCGCACGCGCGCGGCATCGCCCGCAGTCACGGCATCGAGCAGGGATTCAGGCATGCGAACCTCCGTCAGGATCAAAGGGCCAGGAATTCTATCCTACTGCGCGCATTGCGCAATGCCGCCTGCGCGCCGGCGCGTTATGCATCGAGTTCGCGATAGCGCCGGAATAGGTCTTCATTGTTGAAAGCCAGCCGCCGCCCTGTTCCTCCGGCACCAGCGCCAGATCGCGGTCATCGGCGCCGGCGTTCAGCGTGGGCATGAGGCCCTCCTCGTCGATTGCGCGAAATACGGTGAAAGACCATTGTACCTGCGGCGGCGCCGGCCCGTCCCGATTGAGTACAATCATGCGATGTGGTCCTGCCCCGCCCCGCCGCCGCGCGCGAACCCGGCCAGCATCCGCGCCAAGCTCGCGCCGCCCGCGCGC
>JAJZUN010000667.1 GCA_021848555.1 Pseudomonadota bacterium
CGCTGCAGCGGCATGATTTTGAGCTTGCCACTGAGGCCGCTGATGTAGGCCGCCACGTCCTCGATGTCCTGCGCCGACAGCGCGCCCGCCTGGCCGTCCATCACCGCGTTCTTGCGCGCACCCGACTTGTAGTCGGTGAGCGCGCGCGCGAGGTAGTCCTGGTGCTGTCCGGCCAGACGCGGAATGTCGGCCGAGACCGGCGTGTTGAAGTCGGCGCCGTGGCAGGCCGCGCAGACCTTGGCTTTCTGCGCTCCCGCGGCGGCGTTGCCGCCGGCGTACGCAAACGGGCTGGCCAGCGCGAGCAGAGCGATAAGTAGTGTGGCTTTCATGGTCGCTCCCTTATTGGTGCAGGCTGGAGTAATAGGCGGCGAGGTCGGCCATGTCCTGCTCGGACAGGCCCTGCGCAATGCCGCGCATCGTGGGATGGCTGCGCGCCCCCGACTTGTAGGCCTGCAGCGCATTGACGATATAGACCGGCTGCTGCCCTTCGATCATCGGCACATGATAGACGTGCGGATAGGCCGTCTTGTAATCGGGGATACCGTGGCAGCCCTCGCACATGGAGGTCTTGCCCTTGCCTGCCTCCGCGTTGCCCGCCGGCGCCTGCGCCAGTGCCGGCAGCGCGAGGAATAGCAGCATAAAACCCAGAATTGTTTTCATCGTTATCACTCTAAAAAAGCGGCTTCCACAGGGGTGCCCGTCGCCATTCCCATTGCCAATTGCCGCCAGTAATTTCAAAAGGGCCGTGGATTCTATCCGATAGGCCAGAGGCGAGTAAAGGGCGGTTTTCCACCATTCCGCCGCGGGGCCGACGCCCCTGCGGCAGCCCCCGGGCACAGGGGCGCAGCCGAGCCGCTCGCCTGCTGCGCGTCGTATAATGCGCCTTTCATTTCCGGGTATTGCCATGCGTTTCCACGGTTCCGACAACTATATCTCTACCGACGACCTGACCCTGGCGGTGAACGCCGCCGTCACGCTGCAGCGGCCGCTGCTGATCAAGGGCGAACCCGGGACCGGCAAGACCATGCTGGCCGAGGAAGTGGCCAAGGCGCTGGGCCTGCCCATTTACGAATGGCATATCAAGTCCACCACCAAGGCGCAGCAGGGCCTGTACGAATACGACGCGGTTTCGCGGCTGCGCGATTCGCAGCTCGGCGACCCGCGCGTGCACGACATCAACAACTACATCGTCAGGGGTACGCTGTGGCAGGCATTCAACGCGGACAAACCCGTGGTGCTGCTGATCGATGAAGTGGACAAGGCCGACATCGAATTCCCGAACGATCTGCTGCGCGAACTCGACCGCATGGAATTCTACGTGTACGAGACGCGCGAACTGGTCAAGGCCAAGCACCGTCCGATCGTGTTCATCACCTCGAACAACGAAAAGGAACTGCCGGACGCTTTCCTGCGGCGCTGCTTTTTCCACTACATCCGCTTCCCCGACAAGGAAACGATGGAGAAAATCGTCGACGTGCACTTCCCCGGCATCAAGAAGCATTTGCTGCGCGAGGCGCTGGAAGTGTTCTTCGAGGTGCGCGAAGTACCGGGACTGAAGAAAAAGCCCTCCACCTCCGAGCTGCTCGATTGGTTGAAGCTCCTCCTGGCCGACGACATTCCGCCCGAGGCGCTGCGCAGCAAGGACAAGAAGACCATCATCCCGCCCCTGCACGGCGCGCTGCTCAAGAACGAACAGGACGTGCATCTGTTCGAGCGGCTGATATTCATGTCGCGGCACAACCGCTAGCGCACAGGACGCCGCCCGAGCGCGCGATCATGCTGATCGATTTTTTCCTCAAGCTGAGACAGGCCAAGGTCCCGGTCACGACCAAGGAATACCTCATGCTGATCGAAGGCATGCAAAAGGGCGTGGTCGGCTCCTCGATCGACGATTTCTATTATTTCTCGAGGACGTGTCTGGTCAAGGACGAGGCGAATTTCGACAAGTTCGACCGCGCCTTCGGCGAGTATTTCAAGGGCGTCGAAGCCATCATGGGCGTGGAAGCCGACATCCCGCTCGAGTGGCTGCGCAAGCAGGCGGAGCTCAACCTGAGCCCGGAGGAGAAGGCCAAGATCGAGGCCATGGGCGGCTGGGAAAAGCTCATGGAAACGCTGAAGAAACGCCTGGAAGAGCAAAAAGGCCGGCACCAGGGCGGCAGCAAATGGATCGGCACCGGCGGCACTTCGCCCTACGGCGCCTACGGCTACAACCCCGAAGGCATACGCATCGGCCAGGAAGGCTCGCGCAACCGCTCGGCGGTCAAGGTGTGGGACCAGCGCGAATACCAGAACCTGGACGATCAGGTGGAACTCGGCACGCGCAACATCAAGATCGCGCTGCGGCGCCTGCGCCGCTTCGCCCGCGACGGCGCGCCCGAGGAGCTCGATCTGGACAACACCATCGCCTCCACCGCGAGAAAAGCCGGGATGCTCGACATCCTGATGCGGCCGGAGCGCCACAACAAGGTCAAGGTGCTGCTGTTCTTCGACATCGGCGGCTCGATGGACGACCACATCAAGCTGTGCGAGGAAATGTTCTCGGCGGCCAAGACCGAATTCAAGCACATGGAGTATTTCTACTTCCACAACTGCCTCTACGACTATGTGTGGAAGGACAACCGCCGCCGCCACTCCGAGCGCACTCCGACCACGGACATCATGCATAAATACGGGCATGACTACAAACTGATCTTCGTCGGCGACGCCACCATGAGTCCGTACGAAATCCTGCAGCCCGGCGGCTCGATCGAATACGCCAACGAGGAAGCCGGCGCGGTATGGCTGCGGCGCATGCTCGACGTCTACCCGAAAGCGGTGTGGCTCAATCCCGAGCCGGAGCAGCTCTGGCCCTACCGCCAGTCGATCGCCGTGATTCGCGAGATCATGGAATCGCGCATGTACCCGATCACGCTCGAGGGCCTCGAG
>JAJZUN010000668.1 GCA_021848555.1 Pseudomonadota bacterium
GGCCGCCTGCCTGCTTGTGAGCGCGAAACAGGGTACGCCAACCGCGGTCACCGGCGCCCTCGACACCATCATGGCCGGACTGGCTTGCGGCGAAGTGTCGCTGCTGGCCTGGGACATCCTCGCGCACGGCGCCAACGCGTTCTGCACCGTCGACGACAGCGCGGCCGAGCAGACCATGCGCCTGCTTGCAGCGCCTCTTGGCCGCGACCCCTCGATTGTTGCCGGCGAGTCGGCCGTGGCCGGCCTCGCGGCAGCCATCGGCCTGGCGGACGATATTGCGGCGCGCCAGTCGATCCAGATGGATGCCAACAGCCGGCTGCTGTTCTTCGGCAGCGAATCCGATACGGACCCCGAACTCTATCGACAAATCGTTGGTCGAGGCAGCGCCATGGAGGCGGGCCAATGAACCCCACCCACGTTTTTCCAAACATCGATGGCCCTCGCCTTCTCGACAGCCTGCAGATGTTGGGCCGTTTCGGCGCCCTGGAAGGCGGCGGGGTCAACCGGCTGGCACTGAGCGATGCCGATCGTGACGCCCGCACATGGACGATCGCACGCATGCGCGAACTGGGCATGGCCGTCACCGTCGATGCGATCGGCAACGTGATCGCACTCTATCCAGGTCTGGAAGATCGACCACCGGTAATGACCGGCTCGCACATCGATACGGTACGCACGGGGGGGCTGTACGACGGCAATTACGGGGTCCTGGCGGGGCTCGAAGTCGTTTCGACGCTCAAGGCGGCTGGGCTGCGCACCAGGCGGCCGATTGCCGTTGCATTCTTTACCAACGAAGAAGGCGCGCGCTTTCAACCGGACATGATGGGCAGCCTGGTGTATGTGGGCGGACTGCCCCTGGAGGCCGCCCTGGAGACCGCGGATGCCGAGGGCGCAACGGTCGGTGGCGAACTCGGCCGCATCGGCTTCTGCGGGTCGGCACCGGTGGGATCGCCCTTGGTCGACAGTTTCGTCGAGCTGCACATCGAGCAAGGCCCGGTGCTGGATCGTGAAGGGTTGCAGATTGGCGTGGTGGAAGGCGTGCAAGGCATCTCATGGACGGAATTCACCTTCGGCGGCGTTTCGAACCATGCCGGAACCACCCCGATGGCATTGCGCAAGGATGCGGGCTATTGCGCGGCGCGACTGACCACCTACGTTCGCGAATTGGCAGAGCGGTTTGGGGGCCGCCAACTCGCCACGGTCGGCTCCTTACGCCTCACACCGAACCTGGTCAACATCATTCCCAATCGGGCCGTGATCACGGTGGATCTGCGCAATACGGATGCGGACGCGCTCCGGCAGGCCGAGTCCGATGTCCTGCGCTTCGCGGCCCATGTGGCCGAAGAACAGGGCGTGCTTTGCACGCAGCGCTCGCTGGCACGCTTTGATCCCGTGCCCTTCGATGCGAAAGTTGTCGCCCTTGTCGAGACCGCCGCCGCGCGGCGCGGCTATTCCGCACGGCGCATGCCAAGCGGCGCGGGACACGACGCACAAATGCTCGCGAGAGTCTGTCCTGCAGGCATGATCTTCGTTCCCAGCGTGGGGGGGCTCAGCCACAACGTCCGCGAGTTCACGGAGCCCGACGATCTCGTACGCGGCACCCAACTGCTGCTGGACGTTCTTGTCGACCTGGCAGATCGGCCCGACTGAACCCGCGCCATGGCTACTTGCTTTGCCTTCGCTTATCTCATCAAGGTGTTCTCATGACCCGTATCGTCAATCTCGCGCTCGGCCAGCTCGGGCCCGTGCAACGATCACACACGCGCACGCACGTGGTTCATCGCCTTTGCGCATTGATGCGCGAAGCGCATGCCATCGGCGCCCATCTCATCGTGTTTCCGGAACTCGCGCTCACCACGTTCTTCCCGCGCTGGTACATCGAAGACGACGCCGAAATCGATCAATTCTTCGAAAAGGAAATGCCCGGGCCGGAAACCCGCCCGCTTTTCGAGCTCGCGCACGAGCTCGGCGTTGGCTTCTACCTCGGATATGCGGAGCTGGCGCATGAGCAAGGGCGCACAGCTCGCTACAACACCTCCATCCTGGTCGACCGGGAAGGCAAGATCGTCTTGAAGTACCGCAAGGTTCATTTGCCGGGCCACGCGGAACACGAACCATGGCGGCGCTTCCAGCACCTGGAGAAGCGCTACTTCAATCCCGGCAAGCATTTTGGTGTCGCCAACGCATTCGGCGGACGGTTCGGCATGGCGATCTGCAACGATCGTCGCTGGGCAGAGACCTACCGCGTCATGGGGCTGCAAGGCGCCGAGATGATTCTGATCGGCTACAACACGCCCGTCCACAACGCCCCCGCCCCGGCGCACGACGACCTGTCTCTGTTCCACAACCAGCTCTCCATGCAGGCCGGCGCCTACCAGAATGGCACATGGGTTGCCGGTGTCGCGAAAGCCGGTGTCGAAGAAGGCGTGGACAGCATCGGTGGCAGTTGCATCGTGGCGCCATCGGGCGAGGTCGTCACCCGATGCCTGACCAAGGACGACGAGCTCGCATTCGCCCGCTGTGACCTGGACTTCTGCACCATCTACAAGCGCACGACGTTCAATTTCGACGTTCACCGCATGCCGGAGGCTTATCAGATGATCGTCGACCGAAAGGGCGAAACTCTCGCTGCGAACGGCCTACCTCTGGGCGATTGAAACCCTGGCGAAAATGCCCGATAGGGCATCCATAGGTTTCTCAGTTTATGGCTTAAAAATTCTCAGCTTATGCCTTCACCTACAAACACGCTCACACGTCGAGGTTGGCTGCGCGCAGGGCGTTGGTTTCGATGAAGTCGCGACGGGGTTCCACCTCGTCGCCCATCAGCATGGTGAACACGCGGTCGGCCTCGATGGCGTCGTCGATCTGCACGCGCAGCATGCGCCGCACGGCGGGGTCCATGGTGGTTTCCCAGAGCTGGCT
>JAJZUN010000669.1 GCA_021848555.1 Pseudomonadota bacterium
GTTCCAGCCGTTACTGACAAAATCCGCCGGCCGGGCAGCCGGTCGTGGCTTAGTCGCCAACCTTGACGCCGCGCGTGAGCCGTTTAGCCTTCGCGAATAGCTCCGCACTCACCGGTTCGATGTGCTCGGGGTGCACGCTCATATCACGCTCGATCCAGGTGAGAAAGGCTTGCTCTATCGGGTCCATCTCTTCCGGACCCGCTGCCTGACGACGCTTCGCTGCCTTGGCAACCGACATAAGCGCCTGCCCGGGGCCCAACAACTGCACTTTGATATCCGCGCCGGTATCGAACTCCGGGTGCGCACGGAAGAACGCGGCGTCGATGCGCAGCGCCTTTGAGTTGCCGGCGACGGTGGTCTTACCCTTGAATTTCTCGATGACGGACATGCTGCTCTCTTGGATGTGCTTACACGCGTGCTTACAGTATAGAGCAAATCTTAGAACCCCGCAATCAGGAAATTTACGCGCCTGCCTGACCGTGGTGCGTCAGCGGCTGCGGCGGTAGGACCGGGGTGCCTTTGGTCGAAAGGTATGCGCAGTTATTGCGTCAGAGGCTTCTGGGCCTTCCCCGCTACTGCGCCGGCGAGCTTGTCGCGCGAAAGCACATCGGCAAGTTCGGCCAGCAACTTCGGACTGGTGTACAGCGTGATGTCGCGGCGCGTTTTCGCGACGTTCAGTAGTCGATGCGGCTGACCCTTCCAGAGGAAACCCGAAACAATCGTGTTGGTGTCCAGAACGAGCCGCACGCAAGACCCTATCCGGCGCGGCGGCGCTCTGCCCGGTACGCTTCGATTTCAGCGTTGATCTCTTCCATCGACATCGGCGGGATACCGGCGGCTTCGACCCGATCGGCGTTGGACAAAACCTCATCGAACGCCTTCCGGCGGAGTGCCTCGGCAATGAGCGTTTCGATGGCTTCCGGGGTCAACAGGCCGGCAGCCTTCGCATCGTTCGCCACGTTGTCGGGCAGCGAGAACTTGATTTCAAGGGTGGTCATGGCCATTGCTCAATGTGACTGTACTGCGATATTAGCGGAAGGTGGTCACCAGCGCCACGCCTGCCGGATTGAATTCTGGCAAGACCAGAAGATGCAAAAGACCCGAAAAGCCAATATCCATGCGGCTCTCCATGGACTTCTGAGTATCTACTGCGCCGGATTGGTCGCTTTGCCGGCCCGGATCGCGAGCAGTTTCGGGGCGGCCGGATCCACGCCGACCTTGATCCAGTCGACGAAGGGCGAGCCGAAACTCTCGATGCGGGTGAACTGCTCCACGCGCTTCAGCGTCGCGGGATCGTATAAGGGCTGATCGACACGGTAGCGGTGGGTGTCGCCGTGCACCAGCACCACGGGTTTGCCGAAGGCCAGCGTTTGCGCGAGCAGTTCCTTTTTGAACGCGGCATAGCCGTCGGCCCTGTTTAACCGGCGCAGGTAGGACAGATCGAAATCCGGATTGGCCTGGATGAACATGAACACCGCGGCGTAGTCTTTCTTTTTCGCCAGTTCGAAGCCCTGCGCCAGCCACGCGGCGTTGGCCCGGCCGCGCTGCGCGTGTTCCGCGTCCATCTGCGGCGTGCGCCCGAAGTTGTCGTTGCTGCCGGGAATGTTGAGGCCGATGAACAGCACCCCGCCCGCGATCCAGCGCACGTTCTCGCGGTAGGCGCGAAACGCCGCCGCGGTGTCCGGATCGTCGCTCTGGCGCTCGAGTCTGATCCGGTCTTGCCCCAGGCTCATAGTGTCCGCGTAAAACACCTGGCGCAGCCGGTCCAGCCGCTCCAGCGGATCGTAGCCGCCGGCCGCCTTGCGGTGGCAATCGGTCCAGTCGTTGTCGCCGGGAACCAGGATGAAGGCGTGGCGCGAGGCCTGGAACAGGTTTTTGCGCTGTTCGTACAACTCGTCGCTGCACGGACTGGCGCCGCTCTTGATGTCGCCCACATGCACGACGAAAGCCAGGTCTTCCCGGTCGATCTCCTGCAACATTCCTGTGAACACGGTCTCTTCGAAGCTGTTGTAGGGTGCATCGCCGACGATGGCGAAAGAAAAGCGCGCCGGAGCCTGGGCCGGCGCCCAGCCTGCGTAAAGCGCGAGCGCGAGCCAGAGAACAATGCGCATCAAAGGCTCTTCAGCTTGTACAACAGTTCCAGCGCTTCCTTCGGGCTCAGCTCATCCGGCTTGATCGCCGCCAGCAGGTCCAGCGCCGGATGCGGCTCGGGTTCGGGCGCGGGCGCCGCGCCGGCGAAAAGATCGGTCTGGCCGCCCCGGGTCAGGCTCTGCTCCTCCAACTGCAGCAGGTAGCGCTTGGCCGCGCGCGTTACGCTGCCCGGCACGCCGGCGAGCGCGGCGACCTGCAGGCCGTAGCTTTGCGAGGCCGGCCCTTCCTCGACCGCATGCAGGAACACGATGGAATCCTTGTGCTCCACCGCGTCCAGATGGATGTTCGCCGCCTCGCGGTAGTCCAGCGCCAGGCGCGTCAGTTCGAAGTAGTGGGTCGCGAACAGCGTATAGCTGCGGTTCTTCTCGATCAGCGCGCGCGCGATGGCCCAGGCCAGTGCGAGGCCGTCGAACGTCGAAGTGCCGCGCCCGACTTCGTCCATCAGCGCCAGGCTGGATGCGGTGGCGTTGTGCAGGATATTGGCGCTTTCGGTCATTTCGACCATGAAGGTGGAACGGCCCCCGGCCAGGTCGTCGGCGGCGCCGATGCGGGTGAAAATCTGGTCGATCGGCCCCAGGCGCGCCGCGCGCGCCGGGACGAAGGCGCCGACGTGGGCGAGCAGCACGATCAGCGCCACCTGGCGCATGTAGGTGGACTTGCCGCCCATGTTCGGCCCGGTGATCAGGAGCAGCCGGCGCGCGGCGTTCATGCGGCAGTCGTTGGCGATGAACTGGTCCACCTGCGCCTCGACCACCGGATGGCGGCCGGCC
>JAJZUN010000670.1 GCA_021848555.1 Pseudomonadota bacterium
TCCCGTCCCCAGAAATTCCCCAACGCAATGGCCCAGCCCAACAGAAGGTCGAGGCAGGCCAGCGCCGCAGCCCCCGCTCCGGACACCACCAGCTTGACCTTGGCGATGTCCTTGCCGACCACGCGCAGGCCGTTCAGGATCGCCGCGCCGACGATGATCGAGGTGCCGTGCTGGTCGTCGTGGAACACCGGAATTTTCATCCGCTCGCGCAGCATTTTCTCGACGTAAAAGCACTCCGGCGCCTTGATGTCCTCGAGATTGATGCCGCCGAACGTGGGCTCCAGCGCGGCGATCACTTCCACCAGCTTGACCGGGTCGAGCTCGTTGACTTCGATGTCGAAGCAGTCGATGCCGGCGAACTTCTTGAACAGCACCGCCTTGCCTTCCATCACCGGCTTGGCCGCGAGCGGGCCGATGGCACCCAGCCCCAGAACGGCCGTGCCGTTGGTAATGACGCCCACCAGATTGCCGCGCGCGGTCAGATTGCGCGCTTCTGCCGGATCGCGCACGATTTCCTCGCACGCGATCGCCACGCCGGGCGTGTAGGCCAGACCGAGATCGCGCTGATTGATCAGCCCCTTGGTCGGGGTGACCGAAATCTTGCCCGGCTTGGGCAGGCGGTGATAGTCGAGGGCGGCCTTGCGCAGTGGGTCTTCCATGATTGTTCCTGGGTGTGAAATCGGCTGGCGGAGGCACGGATTATAGTCCCGCGATAGGCGGAACGCTAACGCCGAGAGCCGGCCGGGCGCAGACGGCCCGTCGTTCGATGTCCACAGGAATCTTCACAAAACCGATCGAGCCGCAGTCTGGCTGATGTCATAATGCGAATATGGCACTCGCTCGCAGAATGGCCGAAATCCAGCCCTTCCAGGTGATGGAAATATGGAATCGCGCGAAGGAACTGGAAGCGCAGGGCAGGCATGTCGTTCAGATGCAGATCGGCGAGCCCGACTTCACCGCGCCGGATCCTGTGATCGCCGCGTCCATCGAGGCATTGAAGCACAACCCGATTCACTACACCTCGGCGCTGGGCATGCCGCTGCTGCGGCATGCGATCTCGCACCATTACCGCGAACGCTATCACCTGGACGTACCGGCCTCGCGCATCGCGGTAACGGCCGGCGCCTCGGGTGCGCTATTGATAGCGGCCGGCGTGCTGATCAATCCCGGCGACGAGATCCTGATGCCGGATCCGGCCTATCCGTGCAACCGCCACTTCGTGCGCTTCTTCGAGGGGCAGGTGAAGAGCATAGCGGTCGGGCCGCAGACGCGCTACCAGCTGACCCCCGAGCTGATCGAGGCCAACTGGACGGAAAAGACGCGCGGCGTGCTCATCGCGTCGCCGTCCAACCCTACCGGGACCATGATCACGCCCGAGGAGATGCGCGCCATCATCGCGGCGGTGCACGCGCGCGGCGGCGTGGCGATCGTGGACGAGATCTATCAGGGACTCACCTATGCGAGCGATTTCGCCAGCGCCCTCGCCTGCTCCGACCGCATTTTCGTGGTCAACAGCTTTTCCAAGTATTTCAGCATGACCGGCTGGCGCCTGGGCTGGCTGGTGGTGCCCGAGGACTGCGTGCGCGATGTCGAGACTTTCGCCCAGAACGCCTTCATCTGCCCTTCGGCGCCGGCGCAGCACGCCGGCCTCGCCGCGTTTGCCCCGCAGACCACCGCGATACTGGAGGAGCGCCGCGCCGAGTTCAGGCGGCGGCGTGATTTTCTGCTGCCTGCGCTGCGCGAGTTGGGGTTCTCGATTCCGCTGACCCCGGAGGGCGCGTTCTACATTTACGCCGGGATCGAGCGCTTCACCGCCGACAGCGGGAAGTTCGCCCTGGACCTGCTGGAACGGGCCGGCGTGGCGATCACCCCGGGCAAGGATTTCGGCGCGAACCAAGCCGAGCGCAATGTGCGCTTCGCCTACACGCGCTCTATGAGCGACCTGCAGGAAGGCGTCGAGCGGCTGCGGAAATATCTGGGCAGCTGAGCCGCGCCGGCGCAGCGCCGGCCTTTGCGCCTAGGCCGGCAGGTGGATCCGGGAACGCTTGAGCATCTGCAGCATGCGCTCTTTTTCGGCCATCACCTTCTGCGCGTACTGCTGGCTGTCGTCGCTGAAAGCCCCGGCGTAGAGTTGCAGGCCGGGCATCAGGCCGCCGCCGCGGCGCACGGCATCCTTGAGTATGCGCGCGCCGACCAGGATGTTGGTCATGGGGTCGAACACCGATTCTTCCCCGCCTAGCGCATCCAGCTTGTCCTGGTGGAATTTTGGGATCACCTGCATCAGGCCCTTGGCGCCCATGACGCTTTCGGCGATCGGGTTGAAGCGCGATTCGACTGCCATCACCGCCAGGATCAGGAGAGGATCCAACCCCGTTCGGCTACCAGCCTCGTGCGCCGCACCGACCAGCTGTTCGGTCGCGTCCTGCGCGACCTTATAGCGTCGCGAGAGATAAACGGCGAGGGTGCGGTATTCCGGCTTTTCGCTGTCTGCAGTCGAAACCAGCACTGAAATGCCCTCGTGGCGTATGGTGCCGAATACTGCGGACGCCGGTCCGGGCTGGGCCCCCTGATCCACGGCCGGGCGAGCCCCCATCAACAAGGCGATGGCTGCCACGGCCCCGAACACGGCCAGGCCGTTGTGCAGGAATGCGGTCGTCAAAGTGTAGGTGCGCACGGCAAACTGTTTAAGGTTGTCCATGTGTTACCTCCTTACCAAAAAAACCTAGCAAATAGGCTGGATCACCGTGGTGCATGACCCAGTCGTGGGCGCAGCGTCCCAATACATAAATTGGACCTGCGCTCGTACTGCCCAAGTCTGCTTGCCCAGCACGGCTCGCAGGCTAGCGAGTGCGCTTGAGACAAGCGCACGACTCCCTGAGCAAATAATCCTAAAATCTAGTTACTTGAAACGGCTTG
>JAJZUN010000671.1 GCA_021848555.1 Pseudomonadota bacterium
GCTGGGTCGCGCGCAAGGCCGGCGGTCGCCTCAAGCAATTGATCGATGGGGTGGAGAAGGAGAGCTGGCATTTCATCGCCTTCGTCCGTCTCGTGCCGCTGTTCCCCTTCAACCTGCTGAACTATGCGCTGGGGCTGACGCGGATCAAGTTGTCCCACTTCATCGTCACTTCCTATATCTGCATGCTGCCGGGCGCGATCGCGTTCACCTATCTGGGCTATGCCGGGCGGGAGGCGGCAGCGGGCAGCGCGGGCAGCATCCGGAAGGGCTTGCTGGCGCTCGGCCTGCTGGCGACGATCGTTTTTCTGCCGCGCCTGATACGCCGGATGCGCGGTGCTCCTATGCTCGCCGTCCACGAACTCAAGAGGAAGCTGGATGCCGGCGAGGATCTGTTGGTTCTCGATGTCCGGGAAGCGAAGGACCTGAGCGGTGATCTAGGCCATATTGCGGCAGCCCGCAATATTCCGTTGGAGGAATTGCCGCAGCGTCTGGCGGAGCTCGCGGCTCACATCAAGCGGCCGATCGCGATCGTGTGCCGTACCGACAAGCGCTCCGCGGCGGCGGCGCAACTGCTGTCCGGAAAGGGATTTTCCGATATCCGGGTGACGCGCGGGGGAATGACCGAGTGGAACCGCAGCGGCTTCCCGGTGGAGAAATGAAGTCAGGGCGAGAAGCGCGCCCCCACCTTGATCCTCAACTCAGGGACATACGATGATGCTAATCCGTAAAAAAAAGACCGTCGTTTTCGGCGTCGTCCTGTTCGCCTTGATCGCCTTTCTGGTTTGGCGACTGATCCGTCCGATGGACATCTTCGTGGTATCGAAGGCGTTTGAACGACCGGTCTCAACCGCAGTCACGCCTGCGTCGCTCCCATCCTTGAGCGCCAAGAGCTGCGCCAGTTGCCACCAGGCGTTTTACGATGAGTGGTCGACCAGCATCCACAGCCAGGCCTGGACCGATCCGTATTTCCAGAAGGATTGGCGGTTTGACGGCCAGCAGCAGATCTGCAAGAACTGCCATATCCCGCTCGATCGCCAGCAGGAGAACAAGGTCGTCGGATTCAAGGACCAGGAGAAATGGCAACCGATCCTGGAGCCCAATCCGGCGTTCGATCGAGAACTGCAGCACGAGGGCGTCACCTGCGCCGCCTGCCACCTCCGGGATGGCAAGATCCTCGGGCCCTACGCCAGCAAGAGCGCGCCACATCCCGTGGAAAAACTCGCCAATACCAATGAAATCTGCTTCAAGTGCCACGTCGTGAGCGGAAAACGTTGGGACACGTTCTACCGGATCCCGCCGTGCGGGACCGTCGCCGAGATTCGTAACACCCCCGGCGCTACCGAGAACACCCCGCCAGTTGCCGCGAACGGCACGCTTGGGCACGAAGCCGTTAGGCCGGGCGATGCGGCACTCAACTGCGTCCAGTGCCACATGCCGCTCGTCGAACGGCCCCTGGTCGTGGGCGGCAAGGTCCGGATGGTGCGCAGCCATCTGTGGCGCGGCGGGCATGATCCGGCAATGGTGAAGCAAGGACTTGACGCCATACTGCGCGAAGCCCCGACAGCGTCGCCTGGCGAGCGCTCCTTTACGCTGACGCTGACCAATACCGGGGCCGCGCACTATCTTCCGACCGGGACGCCGGATCGCTATCTGAGCGCCTCCATCCGTCTGGTCGATCGCAATGGTGCCGTGTTGCGCGAAGATCGCCATGCCCTGAGGCGGAGCATCATGTGGCGCCCCTTCATCGTCGATCTGCGGGATACCCGCTTGCCGCGATGGCAGCCGAGAGTCTTCCGCTTCGATGTCGATCCCAGTCATTATCCGACGGCGGTGGCGGTGGAAGCCCAGGTACGGTATCACCTGGTCGACGAGGCTCGTAGAAAACGCATCGGCTATGAGAACAAGGAACCGGTCGCCTATGAGGTGTTTCACGCCCGCATCGCCCTGAATCGGGAGAAGGCGAATTGACCATTACCGGTACGCATGCACGCGCCAGGCCTGTTTCGGCACGGCGGAAATCCTTACGATAAAAACCAGATCTGGCGGCATTACGGACCGCCGTTGACGACACTAGGCCGCACAAAGGGGATCCCATGTTCAAATTCTCGCTGGTAGATTTTTCCATCCGTCGCCCGAAACTGGTACTGCCGCTGGTCGGGCTGCTCACCCTGCTGTTCCTCACTCAGTTTCCGAAGATCCGGACGGACACCAACCCGAAGCACATGCTGCCGGCGACCTCGGACGTGCGGGTCTGGAACAACAAAGTGGACAAGACTTTCGGGCTTTACGCGGACACCATCGTCGTCGGCGTGGAAAACGATGCGGGGGTGCTCAACCGGGAGACCCTCGGCCGCATTGCCCATATCACCGACGCTATTCTCGGGCTGAACGGCGTAGCCTCGCGCGACGTCAGCAGCTTCTCGACGATTACCAATGTGACCGCCGAGGCGGGCACCCTCAACGTCGGGCCGCTCATGCCGGCTGCCCCCAAGACCGACGCCGACGTCGAGGCACTGCGGGCGGCCTTGTTCGTCAACCCGCTGTTCGTCAATCGCGTCATCTCCCAGGACGGCAAAACCACGGCCATCTATGTGCCGTTGGAGAAAGGCGCCAACGGCGCGGAGATCGCCGACAAGATCCGGGCGATCATAGCCAAAGAGAAGGGACCGGAGCGCTATTACATCGCCGGCGACCCGGTGGCGCGCGACACCTTCGGCGCCGAGATGTTCAAGCTGATGGCGATCTTCTCGCCCATCGCCGGCATCATCATGTTCGCGGCAATCCAGTACATGTTCCGCAACCTGGCGCTATCCGCGGCCATGATGGGCGTGTCCATGGTGGCGATCATCTGGAGCATGGGCTTGCTGATCGGAGCGGGCTTCCCGGTGCACATCATGAGTTCGATGGCGC
>JAJZUN010000672.1 GCA_021848555.1 Pseudomonadota bacterium
TGCGCCAGCGCGCGCCGGTTGCCGGGGCGCAAAGTGAGCTCGAAATAGCGCTGCACCAGCTGCGGCGCAACCCGGTCCGGATCGCCATAGACGTTGCGCAGGCTGGATTCGATCACGCGGCGCGGCAGCGTGTACTCCATGATGCGGTTCAGCAGCGGTATCCTGGCGATGAGAAACCCGAGCGGGATCGACTGCGGCTGGAATGGATAGCCGGCCGCATCGACAAGAATGAGCTTTTGCACGCGGCGCGGCTGCGTCAGAGCGGTCTCCCAGGCAATCTGGCCGCCGAAGGAATTGCCCACCAGTATGCAGTTCGGCACGCCCAGATAGTCGAGCATCGCGACGACGAATTGCACATAGCGCTCGATGCGATAGTCCGCGTCCGGCGCCGGCCCCGTCAAGCCGATGCCGGGCAGATCGAAGCGGATCACGCGCCGCTTCGGACTGAGCGCCTCGGTCCAGCCGTCCCAGGTGTGCAGGCTGGACGAAGTGCCGTGCAGCAGCACGATCGGAAGCGGGTCGCCGCGCGGACCCTCGTCGCGCAGATGCACGCTCATGCCCTGCACCTGGACGAAGGTGGAAGGCGGCGGCGCCCAGCGCAGCTTGAGTTGGGACAGCGGGCGGTCGGGCTCCCAAGTCACAGCCACGGTCGCGCCGAGCAGCAACAGCGGCGCACCCAGGATTGCGGCCAGGACCATGGCGATGACATGCATGCGTGCCGGCTTCCCTTTCCTCAGGCCACCGCTAACGTGCCGGCGCTTCGGCGCGAGGCGCTGCTGCACATCGCCGCATGCTGCATGTCCGTGCCTGCCTACTTTGTTGATCCTGACTACTACAGTCCGGAAGCCGTGGTCCGTACTCGCGTACTTGGATTGACCGAATATATCAACCGTTTGCAAATGAAGTAGAAACTAGACTTCGCCTATCTGCAACGCGCGGCAATCCAAGGTTCGGTCGGCGCTGGATCTGCGCGGCCGCGGTGGTCGCATGATCGAAATAAAGCCGGGCGAGGATCGTTCTAGGCCCAGAGACTGCGCAGCTTCCCGGCGACGTCGATCGCCGGGCTGCCGCCGGCGGGGGCTTGTTCCCGGTCGGCCTCGCCCCAGGTCGTCGCATCCAGGCAGGCCATCACTTCGCGCGTGAGGAAACGGCTTTTCGCGCCGTAGACGTGCCGGTCGCCCGCGCGCGACTGCTGCGTCACGTAGTACTTAAGCGGCGCGATCAGGTCGAGCTCGGTCTTCGCGCGCGTCATCGCCACGTACAGCAACCGCCGCTCCTCCTCGACCAAATCCGGCCGGCCGGTCGAGAATTCCGAAGGGAAGTTGCCGTCGGCGACATTGAGCAGATACACCGCGTCCCACTCCTGGCCTTTGGCCGAATGGATGGTAGACAGAATCAGGTAATCCTCGTCCAGCATGGGCGTGCCGGCGCGATCGCCCGTGGCCTGCGCCGGATCCAGCGCCAGCTCCGACAGGAAGCGCTCGCGCGTACTGAATTGCTGCGCGATGCGCTCGAGCTGCAGCAGGTCCCCCGCGCGCACCTGCGCCGCATCGTGCAGGCGCTGCAGATGCGGCTCGTACCACTCGCGCACGCGCCCCATCTGCCCCTGCCACGGGCCCTCGGGTGCGGCGAGCGCCCCCATCAGTTCGGCAAACGCGGGCCAGAATTCGCGCGCGAGCGACGGCGGCACGAATGCGCCGAGGCTGGCCCAGGCATGCGCGTTCGCCTCGAACGCGTCGAAACATTTCGTCGCCGCGGCCGGGCCTATGCCCGGCATGAGCTGCAGCGCGCGAAACGCGGCGATGCGGTTCTTCGGGTTGTCCGCCCAGCGCAACAGCGACAGCGCGTCTTTCACGTGCGCCGCCTCGAGAAATTTCAGCCCGCCGTACTTCACATAGGGGATGTTGCGCCGCACGAGCTCGAGCTCGAGCACGTCCGCATGATGCGAACTGCGAAACAGCACCGCCTGGCGCTTGAGCGCGACGCCGCCTTCGCGCGTCTCGAGCACGCGCGCCACCACGTATTGCGCCTGCGCCAGGTCGTCCAGCAGCGTCACGTAGCGCGGGCGTGCGCCCGCGCCGCGCCTGGCAGTGAGCGTCTTGCGGTACTGGCGCTCGCCGCCGGCGATCAGCGCATTGGCCGCATCGAGTATGCCCTGGGTGGAGCGGTAATTCTGTTCGAGTGTCACCACCTCGGCCGGCGGCGCATATTGCGCCGGGAAGCCGAGGATGTTCTCCACCGTGGCCGCGCGAAACGAGTAGATCGCCTGCGCATCGTCCCCGACCACCGTGAGGCCGGCGCCGCTAGGCCGCAGCGCGTGCAGGATCTCGGCCTGCAGCACGTTGGTGTCCTGGTATTCGTCGACCAGGATCTGGTCGAACTGCGCGTCGATCTCGCGCGCGAGCTCCGCGTCCGCCGCCATCGCATGCCAGTAGAGCAGCAGGTCGTCGTAATCGAGCGCCTGATTGGCGAGCTTCTTCTCGACGTAGGCGCGAAACAGGCCGGTCAGTTCTTCTTCCCACTCGGCGCACCAGGGAAACACGTCCGCCAGGGTTTCGGCCAGCGGCCGCTGCGTGTTCACACGGTGCGAATAGATCGCGAGGCAAGTGTCCTTGCGCGGGAAACGCTTCTCCGCCTTGGACAAGCCGCGCTCGTGCCGCACCACGTCCATCAGGTCGGCCGCGTCGCCGCGGTCGAGCACGCTGAAGTTGGCATCCAGCCCGACGCGCGCCGCATAACGCCGGATCAGGCGGTTCGCGATCGAATGAAACGTCCCCGACCAGGGCAGCTTCACTTCCTCGCGTGCTTCGCCCAGGATGCGCTGCGCGCGGCGCGTCATTTCCGCCGCCGCGCGGCGCGTGAACGTGAGCAGCAGGATGCGCTGCGGATTCACGCCCTCGCGCACCA
>JAJZUN010000673.1 GCA_021848555.1 Pseudomonadota bacterium
GCAGATCTTCTACGGCACGAACCGCCCGATGTCGATCCCGAATTCCGGACAGCAATTCGAAGGATTGGCCAAGACCTTTAACGTGGTGATCGACGTGCTCATGACCGAGACGGCCTGGTATGCGGATATCGTGCTGCCCGACAAGACCTACCTGGAATCCTGGCACTACGCGCCTACGCGCGGCACTCCGGACACGGGACACAATGCAATCCGCCAGCCGATGACCAACCCGTACAATCTGGAGCACGACGCCTTCACCATCATGTGGGAGTTGATGAAGCGCTTGAACCTGCGCGACAAATTCGCCGAGGCGTGCAACGCGTCCTGGAATCTCAAGCAAGTCAAGTTCAAGCCCGGCCGCGACTATACGACGCGCGAAGGCGTCGAGGTGATCTGGGCCGACCGGACCAAGAAGGATTTCTCCGTCGCGCTGGAACAGGGCTTCGTCGGCAGCAAGAAAAGCGTCAAGAGCAAGTATCTGGGCGGCGCCGAGGACAAGTTTAAAGGGCCGGGCAAGGCGAAAATCAAGTTCTATGCCGACCAATTGATCGACACTTACTACAAGGTCGAGGGCATCGCGAAGAAGAACAATCTCGCGAAAATCGATCTGCCTAAATACAAGATCGCCTACTCGCCGCTGCCGAACAAGGATCTTGCGTTCCCGACGCCGCACCGCGAGGCGAAGGACTACCCGTTCTACGTGATTACGCACAAGCGCATGTACCGCAATCAGACCGGCCTCACCGTCGACAACGCGATTCTCAACCAGGCGCTCGGAGCCGATGCCGCGACCAACTACGTTCAGATCAACGTCGCCGCCGCAGCGCAGCTCGGCATCAAGAGCGGCGATACGGTCACGATCGAAACCCGCGTCGGCAAGATCAACGGCACCGCCCAGGCGGTGCAGGGGATCCGTCCGGACACCATCGCGGTGTCCTACCACTACGGCCAATGGAGCAAGGGCTACGACCCGGACGGGCGCAAGGGAACGGCGATCAATCAGGTCTTGGAGCATCACCCTGATCTGATCTCCGGACACAACTCGTTCAACGACACCAAGTGCAAGCTGTACAAGGCGTAAAGGGAGCGCGCGACCATGACCAAGTTCGTAAGACTGATAGATCAAAAACGCTGCATGGGGTGCCGGGCCTGTCTGTCCGCCTGTGCCGCCGAGAACTACTTTACTCCCGAGGCGCCCTGGAACTCGATGGTTGAGTACGAGGTCGGCACTTATCCGACGGTGAAGAAAATATACAACACCTTGAACTGCATGCATTGCGAGCGGCCTTCGTGCAAGGCTGCTTGTGATTCGGTCGGTGCAAAGGCGATTTCAAAAAACGAGTTCGGCGTGGTGCTGATCGATTACAACAAATGCATAGGCTGCGGCTATTGCGCCGCGGTATGCCCTTATGGCGTACCGCACCTGAACACGGAAGTGAAGGCGCTTTACCCCGGCAAAGGCAAGAATGGCGCAGAAACCATCGCCAACGCGGAGCGGCATCCGACTCATCGCAAGAAGGCGAAGACTGCGGAGAAGTGCACTTTCTGCACGCACAAACTGGAACAGGCGGTGGCTGACGGCAAGACCGACCGTATCGGCAAGGACCAAGCTTACACGCCGAGCTGCGATATCGTTTGTCCGGTTCAGGCGAGGATGTTTGGCGACATCGATGATCCCAATTCCGAGGTGGCAAAGCGGATCAAGGCGACCAATGCGACTCAGTTGCGCAAGCAGTTCGGCACCGGACCGCAGGTTTACTATGTGATCGAGGAAGGAGCGAAATCATGAAACGGTTAATTGCGTTCCTGGTCATGGGGCTCGCCTTTGCCGCCATGCCGGCCCTAAGCGCGACGAAAAGCGCCGGTTCGGCGCCCGCGAAGAAATCCCTTGCGCAAAACGGCCGCTTCCACCAGATTCATACGAAGAAGTTGGCCATGGACTGCGGAACCTGTCACCAGTCGGAGTCAGGAGGAGTTCTGCTGCAGGTGCCTCGCGCCAAGGTCGTCGATCGGCAGGTCTGCCTCGATTGCCATAAGGAGGGCAGCAAGCCGGCCTGGTACGGGGTTGTAACCCATTGAAGCAGGAAGCGCTGGCGCAAGCGGCTGCGCGCCGCAGCCGGATGTACTGGCTGCTTGCGCGGCTGGTGCTCGAACGCCCGGGGGCCGCTCTGTTGGCGGAACTGGACTTTGCTCTGCCTGTGGCGGCCGATACTAGTGACGAGGACGAGCCTCTCGCAGATGAAGTCGGACGGCTGGGCGCAGCGGTTCGCGCGGCGTTAGGCAAGCCGAAAGAGCTCGAAGCGCTGGAAGTGGATTACACGCGGCTATTTGGCGGGGTTGCCAAAGGCCATAACCTGCCGGCGCCTTTCGAATCCGTAGCCCTGGAGTCGCGTCTGATGGGCGATACGACGGTCGCCGTGGAAGCCGCCTACCGCGAGGCCGGCTTCGATGCGCCCGTGCCCGAAGCAGGGCCGCCCGACCATCTCGGCGCCGAATTGCGCTTTCTTGCGCTCGCCTGCCACCAGGAGATGGAAGCGTGGCATGCAAGCGATCGCGCAACTGCAGCGACCTGGGTCGAGCGCGAGCGGAGTTTTCTGGACGAGCATCTGCTTGCGTGGGTTCCGCGGCACTGTGAGCGTCTGGCACAGGAAGCCGAGACTATGTTTTATCGCGCGGCTGCAGCCTTGATCGGCCGAGCCTGTCTGGTGGACCGAGAGGACGTGGCGCTGCTCGTCGAACATACGGGCCAGGCGAGAGGTGTGCACGCGGACTGCCCAGTCTGATCATGCCCCCGTCCTCTTGCCTCGCTGCGCTTACGCCGCTCGCACCCGGCGCGGACGTCGCACCGGGTGCGGTCCTGTTCGAGTCGCGCGGTGTCGTACTGGTTTTCGGCGACGGGCG
>JAJZUN010000674.1 GCA_021848555.1 Pseudomonadota bacterium
CCGGAATGATCTCGATCAGCTCATCGATGCTGATGTCGGGGTTGGCGAGCAGGGCCAGACCCGCGTCGACCACCTCGGCCAGATTGTGCGGCGGGATATTGGTCGCCATACCCACGGCGATGCCCGAGGAGCCGTTGATGAGCAGATTCGGGATGCGCGTCGGCAGCGCCGTCGGCTCCATCTCCTTGCCGTCGTAATTGGGGACGAAATCGACGGTTTCCTTGTCGATGTCGGCGAGCAGCTCCGAGGAAATGCGCTCCAGCCGGCACTCGGTGTAGCGGTAGGCCGCGGCCGAATCGCCGTCGATGGAGCCGAAATTGCCCTGGCCGTCGATGAGCGTGTAGCGCATGGAAAAATCCTGCGCCATGCGCACCAGCGCCTCGTAAGTGGCCGAATCGCCGTGCGGGTGGTACTTGCCCAGCACCTCGCCCACGATGCGCGCGCACTTCACGTAAGGCCGGTTCCATACGTTGTTCGATTCGTGCATGGCGAACAGCACGCGCCGGTGCACCGGCTTCAGGCCGTCGCGCACGTCCGGCAGCGCACGCCCCACGATCACGCTCATGGCGTAATCAAGGTACGACCGACGCATTTCCTCTTCGAGGCTTACCGGCAGGGTTTCTTTGGCAAACTGTTCCATGACGAGCGGATTATTTGATTAGTTGCTGCAAAATTGGGGCGTTCAGAGGAACCTGTCCCCGGATCGTCACTACCCCAAAAAAAGTGCCGCAATTCGCGGCTAAAAAAAGCATTGAAGTTTAGCACGCGCAGCAGCGTTCTGGCCACCCGAACTGCGCGAATTCCGGCCTCGCCGCACGCGTTTGCCCAACCCCAAATCGCGGTTCTGCGGTATCCTGCGGCCCATTCGCGGCGTGGAAGCGCTAATGAATTGCCTGGTGCGAACGTGCAAGCCATAGATCTGCTGATAGACGCGCGCTGGGTCATCCCGGTCAACCCGCCCGGGCGCGTGCTGGAACACCATAGCGTCGCCGTACACGACGGGCGCATCCTCGCCGTGCTGCCGGCGGCCGAGGCGCATGCCGCCTATCTTGCGGCCGAGCGCGTAGCGCTGCCCGATCACGCGCTCATTCCCGGCCTGGTCAATCTGCATACCCATGCATCCATGGCGCTCATGCGCGGCCTGGCCGACGACATGACGCTGATGCACTGGCTGCGGGACCGCATTTGGCCGGCCGAGGCCAAGCACGTGACGCCGCAATTCGTCTATGACGGCACCCTGCTCGCCTGCGCCGAAATGCTGCGCGGCGGGATCACCTGCTTCAACGACATGTATTTCTACCCGGGCGAGGCGGCGCGCGCCGCGCTCGACATGGGCATGCGTGCGGCGCTGGGCCTGATCGTGATCGATTTCCCCACCGCCTACGCCTCCGACGCCGAGGACTATATAGCCAAAGGGCTGACCTTGCGCGACAGCTTGCGCGAGCAGCAGCTGCTTTCGTTCTGCATGGCGCCGCACGCGCCCTATACCGTCAGCGACAAGACTTTTTCGCGGCTCATCACCCTGGCCGAGGAACTCGATCTGCCGGTGCATATGCATGTGCACGAGACCCAGGACGAGATCGGCAGCAGCATCGCGCAGCATGGAACGCGCCCGCTGGAACGGCTGCATCGCCTGGGCCTGGTCGGTCCAAATCTGATCGCGGTGCACGCGATACAGCTCACAGCGGAGGAAATCGCGCTGCTGGTGCAAAACGGCAGTTCGGTCGCGCATTGCCCGTCCTCCAACCTCAAGTTCGCCAACGGGTTTGCGCCGGTGGCGCGCATGCTCGCGCAGGGCCTCAACGTCGGCCTCGGAACCGACGGATCGGCCAGCAATAACCGCCTCGATCTGTTCCAGGAAATGCGGCTGGCGGCGCTGCTCGCGAAGGCGCTGAGCGGCGACGCGCACGCCCTGCCCGCACAGCAGGCATTGTCCATGGCAACCCTGGACGGCGCGCGCGCGCTGCGCCTGGATCATGCGATCGGGTCGATCGAACCCGGCAAATTCGCCGATCTGACCGCGGTCGAATTTAACGCGCCTGACATGTTGCCTTGCTACGATCCGATTTCGCACCTGGTCTATGTCGCCGGGCGCGAAAACGTCAGCCATGTCTGGGTCGCCGGGCGCCTGCTGGTAGAGCGCAGGGAACTGAAAAACCGACCGAAAAATGATCTGGAAAACCTGGTGGTTTTGTGGCAAAATAGGTTGTCAACGGAAACAAGGGTTTAGCGTTAAGCCGGAATCCGTAAGCAGTTTCCGCGGGGGAAAACGATTGAACTTTATCGAGGGGAAAACATGAACAACACAGCAAAACGATTCGCTTTAGTCCTTTCCGCCGCGCTGACGCTCGGCCTCGGGCTGACCAGTGCCTATGCGGAAAATGACGGTTATCTGGTGGCGCCCACCTCGGGTGTCGTGGTCAAGAGCGGGTTCGGCCTGTGCTGGCACACCGGCTACTGGACGCCGGCCATGGCGACCCTGGAATGCGATCCGGACCTGGTGCCGAAGAAAGCCGCCCCCGCGCCCGCACCGGCGCCCGCAGCAGCGCCCCCGGCTCCCGCGCCCGCGCCTAAGCCCGCCGTAAAGCCGGTCACCGAGAAAGTGACCATGGCCGCCGAAACCAACTTCGACTTCGACAAAGCCGTGCTCAAGCCCGAAGGCAAGGCCCGATTGGATGACCTGGTCGGCAAACTGAAGGCGGTGAACCTGGAAGTCATCATCGCGATCGGCCACACCGACAGCATCGGCACCAAGGCGTACAACCAGAAGCTGTCCGTGCGCCGCGCCAACGCGGTCAAGGCTTACCTGGTGAGCAAAGGCATCGAAGCCAACCGCATCTACACCGAAGGCAAGGGCAAAACGCAGCCTATCGCCGACAACAAGACCAAGGAAGGCCGC
>JAJZUN010000675.1 GCA_021848555.1 Pseudomonadota bacterium
GCGAGCGGCATCTCGACCTGCTGACCTGGGGCCTGGTGCCGCACTGGACCAAGGATCTGCGGGCGGCGCGGCGGCCGATCAACGCGCGAGCGGAGACAGTGGCAACCTCGCCGATGTTCCGCGATGCCTTCGCGCTGCGGTGCACGCTGGTGCCTGCGCCGACGCTCTTCGAGCCTGCGCTATCTCCTGCACCTAACGGATCGCCGCCCACGCGATCGCCGCGCCGCACAGTTGTACGCAGCCGCCAACGACCATTGCCAAGCGTAGGCCCACCGTCCCACCCCCGACGGCGGCAAATCCGGCGCCGAGTATGGCTACCCCGAGCGTGGCCCCCACCATGCGCGCAACGTTGATCAGTGACGATGCTGTCCCTGACCGGGCTGACGTGACTGCATCGACAGCGACCGACATCAGCGGCCCGGTATTCAGGCCCATGCCGATCCCCGTCAGAGCAAGGCCGATCTCCGCCGACAAAAGAGGGCGTCCGGCGGCGGTCGCCGCAAGAACCAGGAGGCCGCAGCCGATAAGCGCCGTGCCGGCCGAGATCGTGAGCCGGGCACCGAAACGCTCTGCCAAGTGGCCGGATCGAGGCGAGACAAGGAAGAACACCAGCGCGCAAGGCAGCAGCGCCAAACCAGCCTGCTCCGCGGTGAGGAATCTACCCGATTGCCAGACCAGAGGCAGCAGGAAGATCATGGCGTAAATGCCGAACGTCATAGCTGCCGTCGCGACGATGGCACCGCGGAAAGCTCGTCCACGGAACAATTCCAGCGGCACGAGCGCTGCCGCTCCGGCACGATGTTCAACGACCACAAACAGCACAAGCGCGAAAACCGAGAGAGCGAGCGACGAGCCCCAGAGATCTCTACCGTCTCCGTTGGCGATCGCCGCAAAGACAAGAGCGCCGAGCGCGACCGCACCAAAAGCCTGACCGGGAATATCGAGATGTCGCCCTTTCGGATCGGCCGATTCCGGCACCGCGACGCCGACGAGTAAGAAGGCAACCAGCGAGAACGGCACGATCACATAGAACACGCTGCGCCACCCCAGTCGATCGATCAGGAGCCCGCCGAGAGTAGGCCCGATGACGAAGGCCAGCCCGTTGCAGCTTGCCCAGACCCCCAGTGCCCGGCGCCGCGCCACCGGCTCCTGCCAAACGACCCGAATGATCGCGAGCGACGCGGGTACCAGGAGCGCCGCGCCGATCCCCGCGACCGCTCGGGCTGCAATGAGCAGTTGGACCGTAGGGGCCATCGCGCAAGCGATCGAGGCGATAGCCACCACCGCGGCGCCAATCTGGAATGCGCGGCGCCGGCCGTACAGGTCGGCGATGGCGCCGCCCGCCAGCAGCAATACGGCATAGACCAGATTATAGGCATCGATCACCCATTGCAGCGCCGCGACCGACGCATGGAACGTGGCGCCGATCGGCTGCACTGCCAGGTTCACGACGGACGTATCGACCTGCGCTATCAGGACGCCGAGGCACATCGCAAGCAGAACCAGCCGTCGCGGACCGGAACCGACGGTGTCAATCGTGGGTAACCTGAGGGTCATGTCGTCCATCGAATGAGGTTCCTTCCGCCACGCTTCGCCAGCTTGCGGCCACATTACGCTCCCCCTACTGACAGCGTTCTGTCAGTATGCGAACCTTCCTCCATGAGCATTTTGGGAGACGGCGATGCGCCGCGCCGACCGGCTGTTCGACATCATTCAGGTTCTGCGAACCTCGACCCGGCCCGTGACGGCCGCAGCCCTCGCACAGGATCTCGAGGTCACCGTCCGCACGATCTATCGGGACATCGCGACCTTGCAGGCCCGTCGGGTGCCAATCGAGGGCGCGCCCGGGGTTGGCTATGTCCTCAGGCGCGGATTCGATTTGCCGCCATTGATGTTCACGACCGACGAGATCGAGGCGATCGCCGTCGGCACGCGAATGCTCCGCCGCACCGGCGACCGAGGCTTACAGACCGCCGCGGAGAGCGTGCTGTCGAAAATAATGGTCGCTCTGCCCGGCGCCCTGCGCTCTTATCTGGCGCAGCCGCCATTCTTTGTTTCCCATCATGGCGCACCACTGCCCCGCTTCGCTGACCTTGCGATGGTACGCGGTGCTATCCGCGACGAGTTCAAGCTGCGGATTATCTATCGGGACGAGAAAGGCACTCACACGGAGCGAACGATCTGGCCCGTGGCAATCGCCTATTGCGTGGAGGCGACACTCATTAGCGCCTGGTGCGAGTTGCGGGGCGACTTCCGGCATTTCCGTGCTGATCGCGTTCTCGATTGCGACGTGCTCGATGAACGTTTCCCTATTAGCGGCAAGAAGCTCTCCGCGCGGTGGTTTGAAAGGTTTGCGGCCAACGATATCCCGCAATCCATTCCATCTGCGCCGCGTCGGTGACCCTTTCCGGCCGACTATCTGCGGCTCAAAACCCGGCTGGCCGCCCGAGTGCCGGTACCTCGCGGCGCGAGAGTGAAGAGTTCGGCCGGGAGTTCTGTGACGGGTTGAGGGTCGCGAGAGAGGCTCGCGGCGCCCGTCGCGGAGACCCGCGATGTCACGTTCATCCGCTCGCCCTCGTGCCGGCCAGGACCGGGCGAGCCTCTATGCCGAAATCACCGACAAGATCATCGCCGAGCTGGAAGCCGGGCGCCTGCCCTGGGTCCAGCCCTGGGGCGCATCGGGCACCGGGGCGGCCGTCGGCATGCCGAGGAACGCCGCGACCGGCCGGCGCTATTCGGGGATCAACGTGCTGATCCTCTGGGGCGCGGTCATCGAGCGTGGCTATTCCGGCCAGGCCTGGCTCACCTTCCGCCAGGCGCTCGGGCTCGGCGGCAATGTCCGCAAGGGTGAGCGCGGCACCACGGTGGTCTATGCCGATCGCTTTGTG
>JAJZUN010000676.1 GCA_021848555.1 Pseudomonadota bacterium
CGAAATACGCCGACAGGTCTTCCTCGCGCGCATCGAGCAGCCCGCGCGTGCGTGCGCGCGCCAGCCAGTCGCCGAACAGGGTGAGATCGCGCCGGTAGGCTGCCAGCGTGTTCCTGGACAGGCCGTCTTCCAGCCACAGGTGGTCGCAGAACTCGTCCAGCAAGGCAGCATCGCTGTCTGTCATTTTGCTTGGGCCATGCAGCTGGAGAGGGCCGCGCGCCTCAGTTTCCGTGCTTTTCATGCGCCAGCAGCCAGCGCTTCACCTCGAGCAGATAGCCGCTGCTGCTATGGGCGAAGCCGCCCAGGCCGCTGGCGGCGACGACCCTGTGGCAGGGAATCACCAGCGGAAAATAATTCGTGCCGCAGGCCTGGCCCACTGCGCGCGGCGCGGATCGCAGCGCGCGCGCCAGATCGCCATAGGTCCGGGTTTCACCTAAAGAGATCGCCGATATCTGTTCCCATACGCGGCGCTGGAAGGGGGAGCCGATTTCTTTCAAGGGCAGCTTGAAACGGTAACCGGGGTCGGCGACATATTTTTCGATTTGCGCGCAAGCCCGCGCGGCCAGTGCGTTCGTAGGGGCCAGGGCGCCGGCGCTACGCGGCAGGTACACGATCTCCGCCAGCGCGTCGTCTTCGGTGCGCACGCCCACCACGCCGAAGGCTGTGTCGAGTTTGGCTTGAAAGCGAATGCTCATAGGTAACACTCTGTTTTGTCTATATATTTGCCCTGACGGTGGACCAGCGAGGGTATCCGATTATACAAGCAAGCCAAAAAGCCGGGCCAATTCGCAATAAACGTGCTAACATATTGAATTTTCTGGCCTTCCAAAGCCGCCCTAGGGCAGCTCTGGTCAGGTATTTCAACCTAGGTTCGAGCAAGATCAGGCTGGGGCAAGTAGATATTTGCTTTCGTGCCGGTTCGCGACACGACCTGCAATTTCCTTTTAGACTGTTTCCCCATGACCCGCCCAATACGCAATATAGCCATCATCGCCCACGTCGACCACGGCAAGACCACCCTGGTCGATAAACTGCTGCGGCAGTCGGGGACCTTCGCCTCCTACCAGCATATTCAGGAGCGGGTAATGGACTCCAACGACCTCGAGCGCGAGCGCGGCATCACCATTCTGGCGAAGAATTGCGCCGTCACCTACGAAGGCACCCACATCAACATCGTCGACACCCCGGGTCATGCGGATTTCGGCGGCGAGGTCGAGCGCGTGTTGTCGATGGTGGACAGCGTGCTGCTGCTGGTCGATGCGGTCGAGGGGCCGATGCCGCAGACCCGTTTCGTCACGCGCAAGGCGCTGGCGCTGGGGCTGAAACCCATCGTCGTGGTCAACAAGGTCGACCGCCCCAGCGCGCGGCCGGACTGGGTGGTGAACCACACGTTCGAACTGTTCGACAAATTGGGCGCGACCGAGGCCCAGCTCGATTTTCCGGTGATCTACGCCTCGGCGCTGCACGGCTGGGCGGCGGCCGACATGAAGGACGCGCCGGCCACCATCGATGAATTGAAGGACGATCAGAAGTACAACATGCGGCCGCTGTTCGACGCCATCCTCAGGCACGTGCCGGTCCGCAACGACGATCCGAACGGCCCGCTGCAGTTGCAGATCTGTTCGCTCGACTACTCGAGCTATGTCGGCAAGATCGGCATCGGCCGCATTTCGCGCGGCCGCATCAAACCGCTGCAGGACGTGGTGGTGATGAACGGCCCGGATTCGCAGCCGATCAAGGCGCGCATCAACCAGGTACTGACTTTCGAGGGCCTGGAACGCGTGGTGTCGGAAGAAGCGGTCGCCGGCGACATCGTGCTGGTCAACGGCATCGAGGACATCGGCATCGGCTCGACCATCTGCGCACCGGAGCAGGCCGACGCGCTGCCTATGCTCAAGGTCGACGAGCCGACGCTGACCATGAACTTCATGGTCAACAATTCGCCGCTCGCCGGACGCGAGGGCAAGTTCGTCACCAGCCGCCAGATCCGCGAACGCCTGGAGCGTGAGGTCAAGAGCAACGTCGCGCTCAAGGTCGAGTTCACCCAGGATTCGGATACCTTCATCGTCTCGGGGCGCGGCGAGCTGCATCTGACCATCCTGCTGGAAAACATGCGCCGCGAAGGCTACGAGATGGGCGTCGGCCGCCCGCGCGTGGTGATGAAGGAGATCGACGGCGTGAAGCAGGAGCCCTATGAACTGCTGACCGTCGATGTCGAAGAAACCCACCAGGGCGCGGTGATGGAAGAGCTGGGCCGGCGCAAGGGCGACATGCAGGACATGGTGTCCGACGGCCGCGGCCGCGTGCGCTTGGAATACCGCATTCCGGCGCGCGGGCTGATCGGTTTTCAGGGGCAGTTTCTGACGCTGACCCGCGGCACCGGCCTCGCCAGCCACATTTTCGACGACTACGGCCCGGTCAAGGGCGATATGGACGAGCGCCGCAACGGCGTGCTGATCAGCCAGGAAGACGGCGTCGCCGTGGCCTATGCGCTGTGGAAGCTACAGGAGCGCGGCCGCATGTTCGTCGCCCCGGGGGAAGCCCTGTACGAAGGCATGATCATCGGCATCCATTCGCGCGACAACGACCTGGTGGTCAATCCGATCAAGGGCAAGCAGCTGACCAACGTGCGCGCCTCCGGCACGGACGAGGCGGTGCGCCTGGAACCGGCGATCGAACTCACGCTGGAGAAAGCGGTGGAATTCATCGCCGACGACGAGCTGGTCGAAATCACGCCGAAGAGCATACGCCTGCGCAAGCGCTACCTGAAAGAGCACGACCGCAAGCGCGCTTCGCGCACCCAGGCCGCTGCTTAGCTTACTTCTGTACAAATCGGCGGCTTCGGCGCCAAGCGTGGTCCGGCGCCCGTCGATACTGAAGT
>JAJZUN010000677.1 GCA_021848555.1 Pseudomonadota bacterium
AGGCTGCGCGACAAGTACCGCCACCCGCTGCAAACGCTGGAATTCTTCGGCATCCGGCCGGATATGACAGTAGTGGAAGTACTGCCCGGCGGCGGCTGGTATACAGAAGTCCTCGCCCCATTCCTGCACGATCGTGGCAACCTGATCGAAGCGACACCGCCTGTGTCGAGCGCCAACCCCTATTTTCGCAAGGCAGCCACTGCGTATGCCGCAAAGCTGGCCGCGGCACCGAATGTTTACGGGAAAGTGGAGATCATGCCTTTCGAGCCACCTGACTATATGCCGCTTGGCGCGCCGGCCTCGGCGGACCTGGTCGTGACCTTCCTCAACCTGCACGACTTCGTCTACGTCAACGTGCACAAGGAAATTCTCGACGATATCGTGCAGAGATTCTTTCACTCTGCCGTCCAGGTGCTTAGGCCCGGTGGGCGGCTTGGCGTGGTCGCACATCGCGCGAGGCCAGGAATGCCGCTCGTCGAAAGCCTGCCGCTTGGCCGCTTGCCGCAGGACTACGTAATCGCTCAGGCGCGGCGAGCGGGCCTGACACTTGTCGCCACCTCAGAAATTAGCGCCAATCCACGCGACGATGGCACCACCCCGGTATGGAACCTGCCGCCCATGCTGAAGCAAGGAACACTGAACCGGGACAAATACCAAGCGACCGGCGAGGCCGACGACATGACGCTATTATTTGCAGCGCCAAAGGAATGACACCTTCCCTCCATCGCGCACCCGCCAAGAGGCGCATCGACGACATCACCTGCAGCCGCGCCCTGTTCGCGGCCTGGGTATTCGCATACCATCTTAACCTGCAAGCAAGCTTCACGCCCTCCCTCGGCTTCCTTGGCCGCCTGATTGAACGGGGGGCATTGGGTGTGGATGGCTTTTTCATACTATCTGGCATGGTCCTGGCGTATGCCCACCCGGACCTAGGGCTGACGTTCGGCGAAGCGCACCGGTTCTGGGCGAAGCGTCTGGTTCGGATCTATCCAGTACATCTGGCGATGCTTGCGGCGCTACTGATGATGCTCGGCACCGGCTACTTGTTGCACCAGCATCCGCGCGATCCCGGCCGCTTCGGGGCGGGTGAACTGCGCCGCGAGGGTGCCGGGCAGGCGAGCACAACCCTGCCGGCACCGGCCGCGGGAACCATCGTCGCCACCAGCGTCGATGCCGGCCAGGTACTGGCGCAGGGGGCACCGCTGATGACGATCGCCCCGCGCGACGCGCTCGCCGTTCTGCTCGGCGCGGAGCCGGAATCGGTGGCAGCCGTCCATCCCGGCATGGCGGTGTCGCTGCAGGATGCACTCGACCCGATGCTGCCGCTGCACGGCACGGTCGCTTCCGTCGGCGCCGCACTCGATCCGCGCACGCGGCTCGTCAACGTGCTGGTGCGTATCGCCGCAGCATCCGGCACGTCCGATCCGCCGCTGGTCGGCCGCTTCGTCACTGGCCGGATCGATGCGAAGGCCGAGCGCGTCGTCGCCGTGCTGCGTTCGGCGGTACTCCGGGATTCCCAGGGATCGTATGTGTTCATCGTGCGCAAGGGCGCCGCACAACGGGTGGCGGTGACGCCGGGGCTGGAAAACGAGGCCAAGGTCGCAATCGGCACCGCGCTGGCGGCCGGGGCACCAGTGGTCGTTCAGGGCAACTACGAGTTGCAGTCCGGCATGGCGGTGCGGGAAGTGACACCGTGAACTTCGCCACCTTTGTCGCGCGGCATCAGCGGTCGATTCTGTTTGCGACCGTGCTGCTGGTGCTTGCTGGTGGGTTGAGCCTGTTGCAGCTGCCGGTGTCGCTGTTCCCCAAGGCGAACTACCCGCGCATCCGCGTCTCGCTCGACGCCGGCATCCGCCCGGCGCCGCAGATGGAGATCGAGGTGACGCGGCCGGTCTCGCTCGCCATCCGCGCTATCCCCGGCGTGCGGCAGGTGCGCTCGACCACCAGCCGCGGCTCGGCCGACATTTCCGTCGATTTCGCCTGGGGCACCGACATGATCTCGGCCCTGCTGCAGGTGGAGGGAAAGGTGAGCGCGCTGGTGCCAAGCCTGCCCGCCGGCCTCGGCTGGTCGGCGCTGCGCATGGACCCGGAGATCGACCCGGTGATCGCCTTCAGCCTGACCGCCCCCACGCTCAGCCCGATCCGGCTGCGCGACATCGCGCGCTACCAGCTCATGCCCCTGCTCGCCCAGGTGCCGGGAGTGGCGCGGGTTCCGGTGCAGGGGGGCGCCGTCGAGGAATACCGCGTCAGCGTCGACCCGGCGCGGCTGCTCGCCTATGGCCTGACCTTCGCCGACGTGACGCGGGCGCTCTCGGCGTCGAACGTGCTCACCGCAGTCGGCCGCTTGCAGGACTACGACAAGTTGTTCCTGGTCGTCAGCGACACCCGCATCCGTACGGCCTCGTATATCCGCCACACCGTCCTGCGCTCCGGCAGCGACGGCGTAGTGGAGTTGGAGGACGTGGCCAGCATTGGCCGCGCCCAGGCGCCGCGCTGGCAGCGCGTCACCGCCGACGGGCAGACCGCCGTGCTGGTGCCGGTGCATCAGCAGCCGGGCGCCAACACGGTGCGCATCGCCCGCGCGGCGGAGCGCGTGGTGCAGCACTTCGTCGCGAAGCTCGGCGAGCCGGTGACGCTGCACACCTGGTACGACCAGGGCGTGCTCGTCTCCAGCGCGGAGGGGAGCGTGCGCGATGCAATCGTGATCGGCGTATTGCTGGCTGCCCTCGTGCTGTTCGCCTTCCTGCGCAGCCTGAAGATCACGCTGGTCGCCATCCTTGTCGTTCCCGCGGTGCTCGCCACGGCGGGCCTGCTGCTGCGGCTGGAGGGGCTGGGGCTGAACGTGATGAGCCTCGGGGGCGCCGCGGCGGCGGTCGGAC
>JAJZUN010000678.1 GCA_021848555.1 Pseudomonadota bacterium
TGCTGCGCCAGCCGGCCGCGACGGCGACGCGTCCATTCAGCGGCGCGGTCAGCGGATGAACGCAGGCGATGCCGTCGTCATCGGCCCAGACGGCCATCATGGCATCGAGGGTGCGTGCCTCGAAGGCTGCGTAGAACGCGGATTCGGCGGCTTCCGGGGTGGGAAAGCTCATGTTTCGCAGGGAAAGAAGGATCAATAGAACCAGATCAGGCTGGCGCCCAGATAGTTCCGAGTGTAACCGCTTCCTGCGCCCTGCAAAAAGGCGCTGCTGTCGCTGCCGCCGGCGACCAGGCGCAGCCGCAACATCGGTTTCAGATCGCGCGCGGCAGACAGCTCCCAGGCGTAAAGCCCGCTGCTGTCACCGGGCGTTTCCCACAGGTTGCCCACCGCCAGGCGCGCTTCCAGCAGCCAGCCGGCGGCTTCCTGTTCGGCGCGCGCCAGCACCTTGATTTCGCGATAGCGTTCGGGATTGTAGTAGCCGCGATCGGTATTCGGATCGGAGTCGTTGAACCCCATGCCTTCCAGCCCGAGCACGAGTCTGGGCTGTGCCGTCTTCACGACATGTTCGACTCGCCCGATCAGCCGCGTGCGCTGGTTGCCATCGTCAAAGCGCAGCACGGCGGCGCCGACGGTGGCGTTCCAGCGCGGGGCAAAGTGCCAGTCCGCGCCGCCTGACAGCGCGTTGAGCGTTACTTCATTCCTGATCGATCGGACGTTTTCGATCACATCGTTGCCGGCCTCCACGTCGACGCGCCACAAATCTGCCGGAAGCCACTTGGCCTGCAGTTTCCAGGCGGCCGTCTGCCAGCCGTCATAATCGCGCACCCCGACTGTCAGCGCAGGCCAGAACAGCCCCTGCTCAACGCCGCCGAGACGGGTGCCTGCCCTGACCAGCAACTGGCGGCCGTCGATCCGGCTGCCGGTCTGCTCGATGCGGGCGTCGCGTGCCGAGACATCAAGCGACGCGCCTGCCGTGAAGCGCTGTTGCCAGCCCAGGCTCAAAGCCTTGACGTCGAGATGGTCGCTGTCTCGGGCCGACTCGTACTCGGCGCGCAATTGCGATGCGGTTTCCTGTGCGAGCCGGGCGCGCAGGGCACCGACGCCCTTGCCGTCTGCATCGCCCAGGGTCTGGCTGGCCAGATCTTCGAGGCCGGCCCAGCGGAGTGCGGTTGCACGCTCAATCCGCGTGTCGCGTGCGAGCGCGGGGTCGCTTTGAATGGCGACGGCATAGGCGGAGACCGCTGCAAAGTGGCGGCCGCCATAGTTGAGCGCCCGGGCGAGACCGATCTGCGCCTCCCCGTCTCGCGGATGCGTTTGCAGAATGGCGCGATAACACGCAGCGGCTTCGTCGTCGCGGTCGAGCCAGAGCAACATGCGGGCTTCGCCTTTGCGGGCTTTGAGATCGGCCGGCTGGTTGGCCAGCATGCGGTACACAGCCAGTGCCTCGTCCAGCCGGTTGCTTGCGGCAAGCGACTCGGCCAGTCCGTGCAGCGCCTCGGTCCTTTGTGCCGGTACCTGCCGTGCCACTTCCTCGAACAGGGGAATGGCCTCGGCGTAGTGGCCATCCCAGGCGAGTTGCCAGGCGAGGGGGAGCAGGACGTCGTAGCGGCGCTGCGGCGCAGTCTCGATTGCCTGCCGGTACAGGCGGGCGGCGGCGGCGTGCCTGTCGGCCCAGGCGTTCACGCGCCCCGCCTCGATGAGCAGGTCGGTCCGGCCGGGCTGCTCCGCCAGCAGCGACTCGTACGCAGCGATGGCCGCAGGGTAGCTTTTCTGGTCGACCAGCGCGCGGGCATGATTCAGATCGGCACCCAGGGAGGACATGCTCAGACTCAGCGCAGCGAGCATGAAGAGGGACCTGATCATGCCTTTTCCTGAGCGAAGACCTTGCGCTCGGTGCGCCAGCGAATCGCCTGCGCGGAAGGGGAACGCAGCAACCAGGGCAGGGAAATGAAGTTGGTCCAGGCCAGCAACATCCAGTACGCGATCGGGTAGTACACGGCGTAGGGGTAGTACTTAAGCGTGTCCGGATCGTAGCGCCGATCCATCAGCGTGCCAGCGAGCAACTGCAGCATGGCCAGACTGGCGATCACCATCCCCCACAGGTTGGGAATCGGATGCGCGCCTATCGGTGGATAGCCTGCCGCGTAGGAGACGATCCACAGCGCGGTCAGCACCACGAAACAGGCCGACCACAGGATCGACAGCCCCGACTCGACAAAGATCGGCCACATGCGGCGGTACTTCCAGTGCAGGATGACGTCGCGATGCTTGTGCAGCACCTGCATCAGACCGCGCGACCAGCGGCGGCGCTGGCTGATCAGCCCGGACAGAGTCGAGGGAACTGTCATCCAGACCAGCGCGCGCGGCTCGTAGCGAATGTCCCAGAATCGCCGTTGCAGTTTCCACGTGAGTTCGATGTCCTCGGTCGGCATTTCCGGCGAAAAGCCGCCCACGTCGAGCAGGGCCGATTTGCGGAACGCCGCCACCACGCCGGAGACCGTCATGATGCGCCCCCAGATGCGCTGCGAGCGACGCAACAGGCTGACGATGGAGCTGAATTCGATCAATTGCAGCCGGGCCAGAAAGGTGTCCACGTTCTTGACGCGCGGGTTGCCGGTGACGGCCGCGACCCGCGCATGTTCGAAGTGCGGCAGCATGTGCGTGAGAATGTCAGGCGCGGGCTCGGCATCGGCATCGATGATGAGCACGATTTCGCCATTGAGGCAGGGCAGGGCGTCATTCAGCGCCATCGCCTTGCCCTCGTTCTGCTGCTTGACGATCAGCCGCACGCGGCCATGGTGGACATAAGGCTCGACGACCTTGCGCGTCTGGTCGGTGGAGCCGTCGTCGACCACGATCACCTCGTAATCGGGATAG
>JAJZUN010000679.1 GCA_021848555.1 Pseudomonadota bacterium
GGGGTTCCACAGCTTTTTCATGAACTCGAACGGATCCGGCAGCGGGTCGGACATGGCGGCACCTCGATACACGACGGGATTCAGGAGTTTAGTCCAAATTCATTCGCCGATGCCCAGGAACTCGAGCACGGCGTCGCGCTGGGCGAAGGTATCGCGATAGCCCAGGTCGATCAGGGCGCGGCAATAAGTCTCCTCGAACAGCAGGTAGCTCGCCAGGTTGGAGCCGCTGCGATTCATCGCGCCGATGCCGCCCAGCACGAATTTCAGCGTCCACGGCAGCTCCTGCACATGCCGTCCGGCGATGCGCTCGATCGATTCGCTGGGCGAGATCATCAGCACCTTGACCGGCTTGAGGTGCACACCGGCTTCGAGCCGCTTGTCCTCCGGTATCAGGCTGACCGTGCGGTTGATGCGCCGCAGGCGCTCCAGATCCACGGCCAGGCCATCGAGGAAAATGCTGTTCAGCGCGTGGCCGGCGATCTGCGCGATCGAAGGATAGAGGCTGGAGCGCACCCGCGCCGCTTCGGTCTGCGCCCGGCCGGTGCCGATCACCAGTACACGGTCGGCGCCCAGATGCAGCGCCGGGCTGATCGGCGCGATCTGCCGGATCGAACCGTCGCCGAAGTATTCGCGGTTGAGCTTGACCGCGGGAAACAGAAAAGGCAGGGCCGACGAGGCCATCAGGTAGTCGACGCCGAGCGTGGTCGCCGCGCCGACGCGCTGGGTGCGCTCCCACGCATCGAGCCCGGGTCCGCCCTGATAGAAAGAGACGTTCTCCCCCGAGGAGTAGCCCGAAGCGGTGACCGATACGGCATACAGCGCACCGTTGTCGATGTTCTCCTGGATCCGCCCGAAATCCAGGGTCGTCTCCAGCGTCTCGCGTATCGGCGTGTTGTCGAACAGCGACGCCGGGCTGTTGCGCTTGATCCACAGCATCGAGGCGAACCAGCGCGCGCTGGTCTTGAGCATGGACCAGGGATCGGCGCGGTAGACGCGCTCCACGTGAAAGTTTTCCCACACCTCCAGCAGATAGCCCACGCCGCGGCGAAAATCGTTGGCATGGATGGCCAGCACCGCAGCGTTGATCGCGCCGGCCGAGGTTCCGCACAGGATCGGAAACGGATTCTTCGTCTGGTCGGGCAGCAGATCGCGTATCGCCTTGAGCACGCCCACCTGGTAAGCGGCGCGCGCGCCGCCGCCGGTGAGAATCAGGCCGGCTCTGGGTCTGGCCCGCTCCATGCGGGCTAGAGCGTAAGCTGCAACTGGCTGCGCGCGGCGTTGGCGTCCACCACCGTCAGCGCCGTCATGTTGACGATGCGCCGCACCGTGGCCGACGGCGTGAGGATGTGCACCGGCTTGGCCGAACCGAGCAGGATAGGGCCGAGCGCAATGCCGTCGCCGGCCGCCGTCTTGAGCAGATTGAAGGCGATATTGGCCGCGTCCACCGTGGGCATGAGCAGCAGATTGGCTTCGCCCTTCAGACGCGAGTGCGGGAACGCCGCGCGGCGCACTTCCTCGGACAGCGCCGCGTCGCCGTGCATTTCGCCGTCGATCTCGAGTTCCGGCGCCCGCGCCTGGATCAGCGCCAGCGCTTCGCGCATTTTCGCCGCGGTGGGCTGGTTGCTGGTGCCGAAACTCGAATGCGACAGCAGCGCCGCCTTGGGCGTGATGCCGAAGCGGCGGATCTCCTCCGCCGCCAGCACCGCCATCTCGGCCACCTGCTCCGCACTCGGATCGAAATTGACATAGGTGTCGCAGATGAACACCGTGCGCTTGGGCAGCAGCAGCACGTTCATGGCATAGAAGTTCTTCACCCCCGGGCGCAGGCCGATCACCTGATCGATGTACTGCAGGTGCAGGGCGTGCGTGCCGAAAGTGCCGCAAATCATGCCGTCGGCCGCACCGCGGTGCATCATCATCACGCCGATCAGGGTGAGGCGCCGGCGCATTTCGATCTGGGCGTAGTGCTGCGACACGCCGCGGCGCGCGGTGAGCCGGTGGTATTCCTCCCAGTATTCGCGGTAGCGCGGGTCGTTCTCCGGGTTGACCAGGTCGAAATCCACTCCGGGCTTGATGCGCAGGCCAAAGCGTTCCAGGCGCCGCTCGATCACCGCCGGCCGGCCGACCAGGACGGGTCGCGCCAGCCGCTCGTCCACGATCACCTGGGTGGCGCGCAGGATGCGCTCGTCCTCGCCTTCGGCCATGACGATGCGGTTCTTCTGCGCCTTCTTGGCCGCGGAGAACACCGGCTTCATCAGCAAGCCCGAGTGATAGACGAACTCGTCCAGCTGCTGCGCATAAAGCTCGAGGTCGGCGATCGGGCGCGTGGCCACACCCGAATCCATCGCCGCCTTGGCCACCGCGGGCGCGATCTTGATGATCAGGCGCGGATCGAAGGGCTTTGGAATAAGGTATTCGGGCCCGAAGGCGACGTTCTGTTCGCCGTAGGCCGCGGCGACGATGTCGGACTGCTCCGCCATGGCGAGGTCGGCAATGGCGTGCACGCAGGCGAGCTTCATCGCCTCGTTGATGGTGGTCGCGCCCACATCGAGCGCGCCGCGGAAAATGAACGGAAAACAGAGGACGTTGTTGACCTGGTTGGGAAAGTCCGAGCGGCCCGTGGCCATCACGGCGTCGGGCCGCGCGGCTTTGGCCAGATCAGGCTGGATTTCCGGCTCCGGATTGGCGAGCGCGAGTATCAGCGGCTTGGGCGCCATTTTCTTCACCATCTCGGGTTTGAGCACCTTGCCCGCGGACAGCCCGAGGAACACGTCGGCGCCGCCAATGATGTCGCCGAGGGTGCGCGCATCGGTCTTCTTCGCATAGCGCGCCTTGTTCGGGTCCATCTCCTCCTTGCGCCCTGCGTACACCACGCC
>JAJZUN010000680.1 GCA_021848555.1 Pseudomonadota bacterium
CCGTGCTTGGCGGTCTCGGCCAGGTTGCCGATCTGCTGCGCGCGCTCGGCCATGATGCCGAACTGGTCGAGGCGGAGCGCCGCGCCGTCGACGCCTCCGAGGGGGCGCTAGCACTCGAACGGATCACGTATGCCGCTGGCAAGACCCGCGTGCTCGATCTGCTCTCAGCCGAACGCGACTACCAGCAGGCGCGTGTCGGCTACGCCCGGGCCCGCGGCCAGCGCTATCTGGACAGCGCCCAACTGCTCGTGGCCCTGGGCGGCGGAGGTTGGTGGGGGGGCCGCAACCCGATAGCGTCGTCAGCAGCCAGGTCCTCTCCAGGAAACATCCCTTGAACCACACCGTCCTGGAGCATCCCACCCCTCCCGCGATGGACAAGTCCCCGCTGGAGAAGCAGCCCCGTCGGCCGCACATCGCCTGGCGCCGCCTCCGGCGCGCGGCGCTGCTTCTTCTCATTGCCATCGCCGTCGTGGTGGCATTCCGGTTCACGTTGTTTCAGCCACCGTTTGTCTCGACTGCCGAGGTGGTGCGCGGCGACGTGGCGGCCGAGGTGGAAGGAACCGGGACCGTGACTGCGGACGTGCTGGCTGACATCGCCTCAAAGATCACGGGACGTGTGGAGCAGGTGTTCGTCGATGAGGGCGACACGGTGCAGCGGGGCCAGATCGTCGCAACGCTCGACCAGACTGATCTGGTCCGGCAGGTCGAGGCCGCCCGTGCGCGGCTCGCCGGTGCCACGGCATCGGCCGAGGAACGGCAGCGCGAATGGAACAGGGAGCAAAGGCTGGTCAAATCGGGCGCCGTGAGCGTGGAGGATTCGCAGCAATTCCAGGAGCGCCTTGCGGTCGCCGAGAGCGCCGTACAGGCAGACCAGGCCGAAATCGAAGATGCCGAGTACAATTTATCTCTCACGCAGATACCCGTACTGTTCAACGGGATCGTGACGGCGCGTTGGGTCGTGCCGGGCACGTCCGTCGTGCCGGGCCAGAAAATGTTCACCGTGGCGGACACGCGCCTGATTTACGTGAACGCCTATGTCGATCAGAACTTCACCGGCAAACTTAGGAAAGGCGAAGCAGCCACCGTCATTTTGCGCGGGCGGGAGAACCAGCCCCTGAATGGGCGTGTGCTGCGGATGAGCCCGCAGGCGGATGCGGAGACGGAGGAGACCGTGGCGGAAGTCGCGTTCACCATCCCGGCCGACGAGTTCCAGCTCGGCCAGTGGGCCAACGTGTATATCCAAGTAGGCGACGCCAAGGACTCGCTGACCGTACCACGCGCCGCGTTGCTGCCGATGGACAACAGGGTGTTCGTGTTCGTCGTCGGAACGGGCAATAAACTCCGCCGCGAAGCCATCACTGTGTTGGCGCAAAGTCCGCGCCTGCCGATGGTCGCCGTCGCCGGAAAGCTCCGTCCAGGTGAGCTTGTTGTGCTGATGCCGATGGGGTTGCACGACGGCGAGACAGTGCGGCCACGCCCGGCTGAGAGGCCACCGCAAGTCGAGCCGCAGCAATGAATCTCGCAATCCGGGATGTCCGTTATCACCGCTTCAAGTTCTTCAGCTCTACATTCGGCGTGTCGCTGCTGATCATGGTAGTGATTGCGATTGGCGGCATAGTGCGCGGCGTGATCTCCGACTCCTCGACCATCATCGAGGCGACGGGCGCCGATCTCTGGGTGGTCCAGGCCTACGGGGCGCATCCACTAGACGGCACGCTGGGACCGTTCGTGGAAACCTCGCGGCTTCCCGAAGGCATCTATCACGCCATCGCGGCGATGCCTGGCGTGGCAGAGGCGAGTCCACTGGCGACGGCCTGGGAACATGTACAGCGGATGCCGAGCCCGACGCCGTTGATGAAATTCATGTACGTTAACGCACTGCTGAACACGGCGACAATGGTCAAGCCCGGCTGGATGGCGATGCCGCACACCCAGCGATTCATTGTGATCGGCTACGAGCTGGGACGGATCGGCGGCCCGCCCGTCATCGTTGCTGGGCGAGGGATTGTGGCCAGCCATTACGAAATCGTGGCCGACGAGGGTACCGGCTTTACCGTCGGCGAACGCCTACGTCTCGGCAATTTCGATTACACGGTGGTCGGCCTGACCCGGAACATGGTGGGCTTCACTGCCGATCCGGTGATTTACGCGACACTCCTGGACGCGCAGAATATCATCTTCCAGTTGGATCCCAATCTGCTGCGCAGCCAGCAGCCTGTCGCCGCGCGGAGCTTTGCCGATCTGGTGGCAACGCAGCCGGGCCTCGTGGGGCCGCTCGCGGCCAAGGCGGCCGATACGCTCGCGAACACGCTGTTCGTTAATGCCATAGCCGTTAAAGTGCGTCCGGGCGTGTCCGCGACCGAGATCGCTCAGCGCATCACGCGATGGCAACACTTGGCCGTCTACACTGCGCCGCAGCAGGTGAACTTGCAACTCATGGGCTCGAACCGGCTGATCCTGTTCCAGCTCGCGCTGTTCCGCGACATCCTCGTGCTGATCGCTGGCGTCGTCATCGGCCTGATCATCTACACCTTCACGCTCGACAAGTTGCATGAGATTGCGATGCTCAAGCTGTTCGGCGCACAAGGCAGGATCATCTATCAGATGATCCTGCAGGAAGCGCTGTTCATGGGCATCGCCGGCACGCTGCTCGGTAGTGCGCTGGAGCTGTTGATCGAGCCGTATTTTCCGCGACGGGTCATCGCGACCTACGGTGACATCGGCCAGATGGTGGCCGCGATGATCGTAATTGCTATCCTTGCCAGCGTGTTCGCCGTCCGCCGGGCCATGCGCGTCGATCCGCGCAGCGTGCTGAGCTGAGCATGCGGCGAGAGGCAGCACCATACATGATCGAGGCCGAGGGCCTCGTGAAGGTC
>JAJZUN010000681.1 GCA_021848555.1 Pseudomonadota bacterium
TGAATATCATATCGTCGGGTACGAACACGTCATCGAACACCATCAGCGCTTCCTGGCCGCCGTAGGCCGGGCTACCGGAATCGATGTCCGAGGCCTCGCCGCCGCCGAGCTTGCGCTCGTCGCAGGACTGCCGCCCATAAATATAGGTGATGCCTTCGGCATCGGACGGCAGCGCGCAGGCGATGGTGTAATCCTGTTCGTCGGCTTTTAGCGATTGGGTGGGCATGACCAGCACCATGTGCGAATTTACCGACCCGGTCTGATGCGCCTTGGCGCCGCGGATGACGACACCGCCTGGGCGCCGTTCGACCACGCGCAGAAACAGGTCGCGGTCGCGCTGCTCGGCCGGGCGCTTCGCGCGGTCGCCCTTGACGTCGGTCATGGCGCCGTCGACGATCCAGTCGTTCCGCTCCATGGCGAGGGCGAACTTCCTGAAGCGCGCGTGGTAGCCGGTGCCGAGCTTCCTGTCCATGTCGAAAGTGGTGGCGAACATGGCATTCAGGGCATCCAGGCCGACGCAGCGCTGAAAACAGGTGCCGCAACGCTGCCCCAGGAGGCGCTGCATGCGCACCTTGTTGATCAAATCGTCGGTGCTCTGATGCAGATGACAGAAGCGGTTGATGGTCTCACCGGTCAGCGCGGACCTGGCGGTCATGAGCGGCTGGTGCTCGGGGTCCTGCGCCAATTCGTAGGTAAGCGCCACGGTATTCATCGAAGTTCTGATGTACGGATGCTCGAGCGGTTTGTCCAGCAGCTGCCCATCAAGATAAACCTTCAGCGGCCTGCGCTTGGCGAGGCTGTCGCGGTATTGCTCGGCGTTCATCATGGCCATGGTCGTCTCTCCGGGAAGGAACTGTTGATATGATAGGGCGCAGTACAAGCGCGCATTGTGTGCCTTGACGGCCAGTCTACGCCTTGGCGTAACCGGGCAATTTGACCTGCGACAATATGACACGAACACACTGGCCGGCGGTATGGGCCGCCATCGCCGCCGGTATCATCGCCGCCGCGTACGTAGGCAAGCTGCCCCCAGCAATTCCGCTGCTGCGCGAGGAATTCCAGCTGTCGCTGCTTGCGGCAGGCTGGGTCAATTCGACTTTCAACACGCTGGCGGCCACGACCGCGGTATTCTTCGGCGCCCTCGCCAGCCGCTACGGCGCGCTACGCTGCAGTTATGCCGGGCTCCTCGCCTTGATGCTGGGCGGCTCGCTCGGCGCGGCGGCGGGCAGCGAGGCTGCCCTGCTTGCTTCGCGCCTTGTCGAAGGCGCGGGTTTCATCGTCATCGCGGTGTCGGCGCCGGCCTTGATCACGGCGGTCAGCGCGCCGCGGGAGCGCAACCTGACCCTGGGTCTGTGGAGCATCTATCTCCCCTTCGGCGTCAGCCTGACCATGCTGCTGAGTCCGCTGCTGCTCGGCTCACTGGGATGGCGCGGCCTGTGGCTGATAATCGTGTTGGCTACGCTGGTGTGTCTGGCCGCGCTCTTGCGCTCGCGCGGCGCATACGGTCCGGCCCGCAGAGGCGCCGCTCACACCTCGGCCAGCATGGTCCGGGCGCTGCGCCAGGCCGGACCCTGGTGGCTGGCGCTGGGTTTCGGCTGCTACTCCCTGATGTTTTATGCCTTGATCGTCTGGCTGCCTACTTTCCTGACCCAGGAGCGCGGCGCCTCGGTCACCGCGGCGGCGCTCCTGACCGCCCTGGCCGTCGGCGTTAACGTAGCCGGCAACCTGCTCGGCACCTGGCTGGTCCATCGCGCCGCGCCGCGCGGCCATGTGATCAGCCTCGCTTTCCTCGTCACCGCGGCGTGCTCCCTCGGCCTGTTCTCCCCCACCTTGCCCGATGCCGTGCGCGCGACCTTGTGCCTGCTGCTCATGTTCGCCGGCGGGACCATCCCCGCCGCGGTGCTCTCGGGCTCGCAAATCTACGCGCGCAGCGCGGGCGAGATCGGCAGCATCCAGGGCTTGATCGTACAGCTGGCGCAGCTGGGCCCCTTCCTCGGCCCGCCCCTGATCGCGGCGGTGGTATCGGGCAGCGGCAGCTGGAACGCGGCGATGTGGGTGCTGCTCGCCGCCGCCGCCCTGGGCACGCTGTTCGGCCAGCTTGCAGCGCGCACCGAGCGCGCGCTCACCCGGCCTGCGGCCGCCTGAAAATCCGCGTTTGCCCGCGCCTAGGCCGGCTTGGCCTGCGCCAGTTTGGTTCGGTCGAGCATGGTCATGGCCGAGGTGATCAGCGTGGCCATGTCGCCCATGTTGGCGGGAACGATGAGGGTGTTGTTGGTCTTGGCGAGATAGGCGAAGGCATTGACATACTGCTCGGCGACCTTCAGGTTGGCGGCCTGCTGCCCGCCTTCCTTGGCCAGCGATTCCGCGACTGCGGTCACCGCGGCGGCGGTCGCCTCGGCGATCAGCCGGATCGAGGTGGCATCGCCCTGCGCCTTGTTGATCACCGCGGCCTTGGCGCCCTCGGACTTGAGTATGGCGGCCTGCTTTTCTCCCTCGGCGATGTTGATCTCCTGCTGCTTCTGGCCTTCGGACTTGGCGATCAGCGCGCGCTTCTCGCGCTCGGCCGTGATCTGCGCCTGCATCGCGCGCAGGATGGTCTCCGGTGGGGTGATGTTCTTGATCTCGTAGCGCAGCACTTTCACGCCCCAGGAGCGGCCGGCCTCGTCCAGCACCGACACCACCTGGCGGTTCATTTCGTCGCGGCTCTCGAAGGTCTTGTCCAGTTCCATTTTGCCGATCTCGCTGCGGAGCGCGGTCTGCGCGAGCTGGGTGATGGCGGCAATGTAGTTGGACGAACCGTAAGACGCAAGGCGCGGGTCGGTCACCTGGAAATAGATGACGCCGTCCACGGAGAGCTGGGTGTTGTCGCG
>JAJZUN010000014.1 GCA_021848555.1 Pseudomonadota bacterium
GTAGAGATTGACCGTCGGATCGCAGTGCCCCGGCACCAGCAGCAGTTTCGCGCCCAGGGCCGGCGCATTCGCGCCGGGCGCGATGGCGAGCACTCCGTGCTCATCCGAAGCCTTGACGTACTCCACGCCCGGCAGGCCCCACACCTGCGGCATGCCGGAATCGACGCTCGAGGCCTTGAGCCCGGCGTCGACCACCGCGCGCGCGGGCGCAGGCCGGCTCATCACCGTGGTCCACACGAACAGGCTCTGCTCGAAGCGCGGCCAGTCCGCGTCGAATTCGTTGCGGTTGTAGTCCGCGTCCATGAATAGATAGGAGCCGGGCTGCAACTCGTCGTAGGCGCCGCTCGCGAGTTCCAGCGGAAAGCTGCCGGTGCCGGCGCCGGTGACCGTGGCGCAGGCGATGCCGCTTTGTTCGATCAGCTCGCGCGTCGTCTGCACCAGTTCCACCGCCCGACCGATCGCACTGCGCCTATCGGCCACGCGGCGCAGGTGCTGCGCGCCGCCGTGATAGGCCTGCAGGCCGGCGAAACGCAGATTGCGGCTGGCGGCTATGCTGCGCGCCAGCGCCAGCGCCGGTGCGCCGGGTTCGACGCCGCAGCGATCGGCGCCGACGTTGATTTCCACCAGCGCGTCGATGCGCACACCCGCGCGCGCCGCAGCCGCGTCCAGTTCGAACACGTTCTCGGCCGCATCGACGCAAACGGCCAGCCGTGCCTTGCGCGCGAGCGCCGCCAGGCGCGCCAGCTTGCCCGATCCCACGACTTCATTGGCGATCAGCACATCCTTTATGCCGCCCGCGACCAGCGCCTCAGCCTCGCTCACCTTCTGGCAGCACACGCCCGCCGCGCCCGCCGCGACCTGGCGCAGCGCGATCTCGGCGCACTTGTGGCTTTTCGCATGCGGGCGCAGGCGCACCGGTTTGCCGCGCACCGCGTCGGCCATGCGGCCGAGATTGCGCTCGAGCGCATCCAGATCGAGGATCAGCGCGGGCGTGTCCACGGCGGCGAGCGGCATGCCGATGCTGGCTGGGGCGGAGGTGATCATGGATGCAGACACGCGAAGTACGGGAGACATGCCATTCTATACGCGTATTGAACGCGGTCGCATGCGACCAATGGGCCTGCGCGCTTCGCACGACCGAAAAATCGTCCGAACTTGGATAGAAGGCAGACCCGTGCCGTTGTTGCTTTTATCCGTAACCGTGATTTCTGTACGGATGCGCTTTTTATCCGTACAGAAATCACGGTTGGCGCGCGCAGCGCGCAACTCCGCTCCTGGCACGCGATGCTGATCGAGGCTCACCTACCTTCGCCCCGCAGCCGGCCCACTTGCCGATGCGGTAAGATTGCGGCGTTTGCGCTGCTGCGCCGCTCGGCAACGCGCGCGTGAAACGCTCTCGCAAAAGGACCGATCATGTTCCAACCCGGATTGTTCAAAGGCAAGCGCATCCTGGTCACCGGCGGCGGCACCGGGCTCGGCCGCGAGATGGTGGACAAATACCTGGAGCTGGGCGCCGACATTTACATCTGCGGCCGGCGCAAGGAAGTGCTGGAGCAGACGGCGAAAGAGCTGATGCAAAAGCGCGGCGGCTCGGTCAAGACGCATGCCATCGACATCCGCGACGCCGAAAGCGTGGACAAAATGATCGAATCGATCTGGAACGACGGCGGACCGCTCACCGGCCTGGTGAACAACGCCGCCGGCAATTTCATCAGCCGCACCGAGGACCTGTCGCACCGCGGCTTCGACGCCATCGCCAACACCGTTTTTCACGGCACCTTCTACACCACCCATGCCGTGGGCAAGCGCTGGATCAAGGGTGGCGACAAGGGCAGCGTCCTGTCTATCGTCGTCACCTGGGTCTGGACCGGCTCGCCCTTCGTCGTCCCCTCGGCCATGTCCAAGGCCGGCATCAGCGTGATGACCCAGTCGCTGGCGGTGGAATGGGGCCGCTACGGCATACGCCTGAACGCGATCGCCCCCGGCCTGTTTCCCACCGATGGCGCCGGCAAGCGCCTGTATCCGGGCAAGGACGGCAAGGACCGCGACGCCGCAAAAGCCAATCCCATGGGCCGTTACGGCCGCATGCCCGAACTGCAGAACCTCGCCTGCTTTCTCATGGCCGACGGCTGCGAATGGTTGAGCGGCCAGACCATCGCCCTGGACGGCGCCGGCTGGCAGGCCAACGGCGGCGGATTCAGCCAGATGCTGAACTGGGGCGATGCCGAATGGGAGGACGCGCGCGCGCTGATCAAGGCGCAAAACGACAAAGACAAGGCGCAGCGTTCAGTATGAAACCAGCGCTGCGCATCGGCATGATAGGGCTGGGGCGCATGGGCGCGAACATGGCGCGCCGCCTCGCGCGCGGCGGTGCGCGCGTCGCCGCCTGGGACCGTGCCGCGGCGGCGCGGCGCGCGCTCGCGGGCGAGCGCCGCGTCGTTATCGCGCCTGACCTCGCAGCCCTGGTTCAGGGGCTGGCGTCACCGCGCGTCATCTGGCTGATGCTGCCCGCGGGCAAGGCGAGCGAAGACACCCTCGCGCGGCTCCTGCCGCTGCTCGCCAAAGGCGACGTGCTCATCGACGGCGCCAATGCCAATTACAAGGACAGCATGCGCCGCGCGGCGGAACTCGCTGCGCGCGGTCTGCACTACGTCGACGCCGGCGTCTCCGGCGGCATCTGGGGCCTCGCCAAGGGCTACACCATCATGCTCGGCGGCGAGGCGCGCGCGGTGCGGCGCGTGGCGCCCTATGCCAGACTGCTCGCGCCGCCCAAGGGCTGGCTGCATTGCGGTCCCAGCGGCGCCGGCCACTATGTGAAAATGATCCACAACGGCATCGAGTACGGCTTGATGCAGGCCTACGCCGAGGGCTTCGCCCTGCTTGCCGGCAAGCGCGGCTTCGCGCTCGATCTCGCCGCGGTGGCCGAGCTGTGGCGCCACGGCAGCGTGGTGCGCTCCTGGCTGCTCGACCTGATCGCGGAAAACCTCAAGCGCGACGCCACGCTGGAGGGCATCGCGCCGGTGGTCGCCGACTCGGGCGAAGGCCGCTGGACCGCGATCGAAGCGGTGGAGCTCGGGGTGCCGGCGCCGGTGATCAGCCTGGCGCTGGCGATGCGCTTTGCAAGCCAGGGCCAGGGCGACTACGGCGCGAAACAATTGGCGCAGCTGCGCAATAGCTTCGGCGGCCACGCCGTGAGCAAACAAAGCAAATCGTGATCGTGATTTTGATGGGCGTGACCGGCTGCGGCAAAACCACGGTCGGTGCGCAGCTGGCGCATGACTGCGGCTGGGCATTTTTCGACGCCGACGACTTCCACCCGGCGGCCAACGTCGCCAAGATGAAAGGCGGCGCGCCGCTCACCGACGAAGACCGCTGGCCCTGGCTGGATCGCCTGAATTCCCTGCTGCTCGAGCACGAGCGTGAGGGCAAGAGCCTGGTGCTGGCGTGCTCGGCGCTGAAACAGGCGTATCGCGATCGCCTCGCCCGCGGCTGTGCCGCGGCACGTTTCGTTCTTCTCGACGGCGACCGGGCGCTGATCCGCGCGCGCCTCGCCGCGCGACAGGGGCATTACATGAACCCGAAACTGCTGGCCTCGCAGTTCGCCATCCTCGAGCGGCCGCAGGACGCGCTGCGGCTGGATGCGGCCGATGACCCAACCACGCTGGTGAAGATCATCAGGAAATCGCTGGTGGTTTAACGTCAAGATTTGGTGGACCAGCGAACCGCCACTTGGAAACGTTCGCTCTACCTAGACTGCAGACAATTCGCAAGGTTTAATTTCGCCGCGATCGAACAGGAGGCGGTGATGAGTTTCGTCCGCGATCAGAAAGACCCCGCGCGTCTTAGTGATTTATTTCACTCGTAGCTTTCGCAGCTTCACCCAGACCGCCCCCTCAACTCCGCCGCCACCGCGGTAAACTGATCCAACGCAGCCTGCAAATCCTCTGCGATTTCCTGGGCCAGCACGTCCGGCTCCGGCAGATTGTCCGAATCCTCCAAGCTCTTGTCCTTGAGCCAGAAGATATCGAGGTTGAGCTTGTCGCGCTTGGCCAGCTCCTCATAGCTGAACGAGCGCCACCTGCCTTCCGAATTTGCCTCGGTCCACAATGCTTGCCGTTCATGCCGGTTTTCCGGGTTATAGCAGGCGACGAACTCGTCCAGATCGGTGCGCTTAAGAGAATTGGTCTTCAGCGTGAAATGCATGTTGGTGCGCAGGTCATACACCCACAGCCTTGTGGTCCAGGGCGCTTCCTGCGCCGGTCGTGCGTCGAAGAACAGCACGTTCGCCTTCACGCCCTGCGCGTAAAAGATCCCCGTGGGCAGGCGCAGCAGCGTGTGCACTTCGAAGTTCTTCAGCAGGTTGCGCCTTACGGTTTCGCCCGCGCCGCCCTCGAACAGCACGTTGTCCGGCAGCACCACGGCGCAGCGGCCGTTGATTTTCAGCAGCGTCTTGATGTGCTGCAGGAAATTGAGCTGCTTGTTTTTCGTCGTGGTCCAGAAATCGTCGCGGGAATAGGAGTGGTCCTCCTTCTCCAGATCACCCTCCTCCGTGACGATCGCGATGCTGGATTTCTTGCCGAACGGCGGATTGGTGAGCACCATGGAAAAGCGCTCGCCCGGATCGTTGGCAAGGCTATCCACGCCGGAGCGGATCGGGCAGGGATCGGCGTTGATCCCGTGCAGGTAGATGTTCATGATCGCCAGGCGCGCCGTTCCCGGCACCAGCTCCCAGCCGTGGGCGAAATCCTCGCGCAGGTGCTTCTTCTGCTCCGGGTCGAGTTCCTTGCCGTAGCGCTCGGTTACGTAGGCGTGCGCGGCGAGCAGGAAACCGGCCGTGCCGCAGGCCGGATCGCACACGCGGTCCTCAGGCCCAGGCCGCATCACGTCCACCATCGCCTTGATCAGCTCCCGCGGCGTGAAGTACTGGCCCGCGCCCTTGGGCGATTCCGCCGCGCTCTTGGCGAGCAGGCCTTCGTAAATGTCGCCCTTCACGTCGGCTTCGAGGGACAGCCACTGCTCCGGGTTGATCAGATCGACGATCAGGCGCTTCAGCGTGGCCGGGTTCTGGATGTCGGGCCGCGCCTTCTTGAAAATCTCGCCGAGCATGCCCGGCTTCTTGCCCAACTCGTCGAGCACGTGGCGGTAATGCACTTCCAGCGCATCGCCGTCTTTTGCCAGCAGGCTCTCCCAGCCCAGCTCCGGCGGCACGATGGGCGTGCGCTTGTGCGGCGGCAATGTCTGCTCGTGCGCCATTTTCAGGAACAGCAGAAAGGTGATCTGCTCCGTGTAGGCCATGTACGACAGCCCGTCGTCGCGCAGCACGTGCGCGAAGTTCCAGGCCTTGTTGACGATCTGCTGGGTGGCGTTGTTCACGGTTTGGCTCGCATGCGTAAAGGGATGGAACGATTGTGGAATAGAATTTGTTCGTATTCCACAATCAGACCAGAGGGGCGAGCAGGCCCGCCGCCTCGGGGAAATCTTTTTCGAGCAGGCCTATTGCGCGCGTGGCCCCTGCCTTCGCCTTGGAGCGCAGAGTCTTGTCCATGGCGTCGATCGCGTCGTGCAACATGAATTCCTGGTCTTGCGACATGGCCGCCGCCAGCAGCGCCGCCTGAGCCACGTCCTTCCGGCTCTTCGGATCGTTGCCGCCGCGCAGGGTGTACACCGCGAGCTTGTGCACGCAAAAGCGCCCGCCATGCGGCACGGTAATCGGGACGATGCGCTCGCGTCCGAGCAATACCGACTGCGTCGCCTGCTCCAGCAGGTATTTGAGGTGCGGCAAGCCGGTCGCGTGCGCACCCAGTTCGCGCACGGCCACGGTTTTAAAGGGCGCGCCCTTTGCCGGGACCAACAGATCCACCTTGAGCTTCTTGCCACGCACCTTGAACGACGTCGGCGGCTCCTTGCGCTTCAACTGCGGAACCTCGTGAAACGGCAACCCCGTCTCGCCCAGCAATTTGAGCAGGCCGCCCTGCGGCAGCGCGGCGATCTGGATCGGTTCGGCGCGCGCAAGGTCCACGTCCTCGGTCATGGCGAAGGACGTGGCCGCGACGCCCAGTTCATTCAGGATCGCCCCGAACGCATGCGTGCCGACCAGAACCCCGCCGTTGCCGAAAATGCCAGCGTTGAACAACGCTGCCACGGTGACCAATGCGGAGTTGTCGGTGCTGTGGAAACCTACCTTGCGCAAGTCGCGGCTGTAACCCGCCAGGATCGCGGCCTCGCTGATTTCCGCGACCGCCTGCTCCACCTTGGCCGCAGTGCCTTTGTCGCTCTCAGGGCCGAGGTATTCGGTGATGCGTTTGCCGGACGCGTCGTAGCGGTAGCGATAGACGAATTGGCCGCCGGCGCGCTTTTCGGTGCGGAGGCTGCCTGCGGTCAGCAGCGGGATTTGCCGCTGTGCGAGCGCAAGTTCCTTCGCCTGGGCGTAGGCTGTCCGAAACGACAGATCGAAGAATTTGAGTTTCAAGGCTGTGCTGGATTGTGGAATACGATCAGATTATATTCCACAACGTCCACTAGAAGAATACGGCATGAGCCGGCTTGGCATCTGCCATTGTTGCTGGTGATATAATAAACATATCAATCAGGCCGATCGTCGAGGTCACTCATGTCCGCCCGTCCAACACCCGCCAAGCGCAAGAAAGCCGTCGCCGGCATCCTCCTGCGTTACCGCGAGACCGATACCACCTTCGGCGTGACGCGCGCCACCGCCACCCGTCTGGCGAAGACTCTTGGCTTGTCGGAAACCCAGGTGATCCACGTCGCACTCGCGCACTTCGCGCGCCAGAACCTGCCGGCGTACGAGGCCGACGACGGGCCGCTCACCGATGAACAATACAAACGCATCCGAGAGCTCGTGCCGCAGAAGGGCTTTGTCAGCGGCAAGCGCAGCCTGTTCTGACGCGGATGTGGTTCTTTGCGCTGCCCGAAGCAGGCGACATCGTCTGGTGTCGCTTTCCCGAGGAAGCGTTGGGCCGTCCGGGGCCCAAGCCAAGGCCGGCGCTGGTTTTTGACCTGGGCACGCTGCACGGCGATCCGGCGGTCGAAGCAATCTTCGGGACCAGCCAGAAACTGGAGCGGCTTTATGCGGGCGAATTTGCGATCACGCCGGAGGACGGCATTGCCTATCGAGTCTCGGGGCTGTCTCGTGCCACCAAATTCGACATGGGCAGGTCCGTCTTCCTGCCCTACAACGATGTGTGGTTCGGCGTGCCGCCTGGTGCACCTCATGGACAGACGCCCAAGCTGGGTATCCTGCACCCGAGCCTGATGCGCCGAGCGCAAGCGGCGTATGCGGCGAGGCGCAAGCGCTGACGCGGGTGCGGTTTGAGACGCAGCGCTATTTGAGCCCGGACAGGTGGTTGCAATTTGCGACCACCTCGCCTCGTTGGCGGCCAACAAGTTCAGAATTGGGTGGAAGGCCGAAGCGAAATTTGGCGCGATCAATTCGCCTCCGACTCTGGATATCATTGACGAAGATGCCCGAAACCCGCGTCAGTATTGACTCTCCGGCCTTCGTTCGCTTTTCAACGGCCTAAGTCACACCGAGTATCCAGCCTTCCCGACCCACCAACTCACGTTCGGCGGCAGTCAGCGGCGGCTCGAAGTAGCGCTCCAAATGGCCGCTCACGCTGGTTTCCGCCAACCAGCGCGCTACCGCGTAAGCGTCCTGCGCGTCCGCCCCGCGATCCTCGGCCGAATAGCGCTTGCGGAAGATCGACGGGTACACCTCGGCGATCACCGCCTTGCCAGCTGGCGGCGCCCAGCCGTCGAAGGGCCAGAAGTGCACCGCGTTCCCGCATTCCGCCCGGATGCGTGCGAGCCAGGGAATGCCGGCGTGGGTGGACTTGGCCACCTGGCCTGTCACGTCGAACTGGAACACGCTCCTGGCCGAGGAGGTCCAGCGCTCGGACAGCCGGAACTCATTCGAATTGCCTACACGCGTTTCCATGCCCGGCTTCCACACACTCCCAACACGGTGGCGCACGAAATCGACATACACGTGGTCGTGATCCGTCGGCCAGTGGCGGCAAAAATCCGCGAGAAAACTGTCCCATGATTCCAGACCGTAGCGTTTGAAGTAAGAGTCGGGAAACGAAAAACCGTGGTCGATGCCGATGAGCGCGTGCTCGCCCTGCTTCACCAGAGCGATGATCCAATGCGCGATCTCGGCGCGTGTCCAGTAACGCGGCAGAGATTGCTTGTGCGTTTTGCCTAGCGACTGGACTGCGGCGGGCGTCGTCACCGCCTCGGGTGTTTCACCCGGCCGCGCGGCGTATGCCCGCAGTCCGGGCAGGCGCGAAGTTGGCGTTTCCGCGCCCGAATAGTCGATGCCGACGAATAGCGAAAATGCGCCCATGAGGCTACCGCTCAGACGAGCCGGCCCTCGAAGGCGCGCTTGAGGATGCCCTGGCGCAGGCGCGCCGCGCGGGCGAGGGAGTGTTCGATTTCGGATTCGGCGTGGACGATGGATGAGAGCGTTGCATCAATCTGCGCGACGATCTCGATTTGTTCCGCTGCGGGAGGCAGCGGCACCGGAAATCGGCGCAATACCCCCATGTTGATGGAAGCAAGATTGACGCTCCGCTTTCCAGTGCGAAAAAACCACTTCTGACCGAACGAATTGCCGTGGAAGGAAACGAACTTGGACTGAACCCCTGAAAAGGGCCGAGCGCGGAATACGTGGTTCTGGTGAATGCATTTAGCGATTTCGCCATTCCAGACCCAGCCGCGCCCCAGCTTGTCGAGGTCACCGCCTTCGTTGAAGAGAATATCGCCCTCAATAAGCGAAAGCTCCCCGACCTCCCGCTCGGTGACGCGGATAGTCTTGATCTCGGATAGATCCAGGTATCCACGCTGAACATTGGCTACGCGTAAGTACGGTACTTCCGTGAGATTAGTGCCTAGCTTGTACTTCGAGCCTTTGGCAACGCCAGAGGCGATTTCGGCCAACATATCCAATGTCACCCAACACCAAGAATGCGGCAAGGCTGGCAAGTCACCTAAGTCGGGCTGTACGGGCTCGGGGTATCTTCCCTGCCAGCCCTTTGGTGGGGCCTTTCCAAAATCAGCGAACTTCTTGAGTTGTGCGGCTTCCCAGTTCTTGCGTCGCTCGGCGAGGATGCGTTCGAGCAGCTTCGCGGCGGGCTCGACGGGGATGCCCTTAGCCTTCTGTTCGGCGCGCCACTTTTCGGTGAGCCGTCCTTCGACCGCCGCCTTGAGCACCGAGGCGCGGTAGCGCTTCAGCTTTGCGCGCGCTCGTTCGAGAGCGGCAACTCCGGCGTCGAGATCCGAGAATAGCTCTTCAATTTTGTCGACGATGCCTCTTTGCTCTGGCTTATTTGGAATGCAAATCGAGACAGCGTTGTAGTCGTCTCGCCCCAGACTAGGCACAGCCGTTGACCGGTCAAGCGTACCCAACCTCGAATGCTGGAGAAGATAGTAAGCAAATTTTAGATCGAGTAGGTCAGTGGCTTCGCTGAAATAGGCAGTATCAATGACCCAACAAGGCTCGGGCGAGTAATGCACCGCCCCCGCAGAGCCTTTTCGCCCAATTACTAACGTCGGTCCAGAGGTAAGTGGAGAAGAATGCAAACCGATTTTTCCCGCTGAACCGAATACCGGAAATGGGCCTGAACTGTCTCTCGCGTCTGATCTCAATGCCTTTCCATAGCTAATTGGAAGGGCGTTTCCGAGCTTGATTTCGGACCAATTTTCTACATGGACGTCGCTACTGGTCACGCCGCCAACCTCTCATTCAGCTCCTCCAGCATCTTCGGCAAACCCTCCCCGAACAACTGATACACCTTGCCCAATCCTCCCATCGCCGAAAACGGTGTCGAGTCCTGCAACTCCTCCTGCTCGATGCGCAGCGAACTGGCGATGTGGTCGCGAATCGCATCCAGCCACTTGCGCTGCTCGTCGCTGAACGTCACGCCGGCCGCGGAACGATTGGCCAGCCAGCTCTGGTAATTCGCCTCGACTTCCGCCTTCACCGGCAGCACCGGCTCCTGCGGATGTATCGCGTGGCGCACCAGCGCAATCAGGTCCACGAGCTGCCGCCCGCCCTTGCCTTTCATCGCCTCCGGCTCGGCCACGGCTTGCAGGTTCCACAGCCGCGCCAAGCCCTGGTTCTTCTTGTCGTTGGGATCGATATGGAAAGGCGCGGTATTGAGCTTGGCGGCCAGCTCCCTGACCTGCCGGTAACGCAGCCCCGCGCGATAGGGTTTGCTGTAGAGCACCTTGAGCGCCTCGATTTCGTCCTTGTGCTTGAGACAGAAGGCCTTGAAATCCGCCACGACACTGAGCGCCTTGTCGCGCGCCTCCACGCCGAACTCCGCGGCGAGCAGTTCGTCCTGCGTGACTTCGTCGATCACCTGCTCCAGGTCCGACTTGATCTTGAGGATCAGTTCGCGCAGCGCGGGATAGTGGAAGGGTTTCAGCGCCGCCCGCTGCGCCTCCTCCTCGATTTCGTCCAGTTGCTTCTCCGTGGGTTCCGCGTCGGCCGAGAGGCCGAACTGCTTGCGTGCGGTAGCGATGTTGCGGTCCGGATCGAGGCTGTCGAGCAAGCCCTTGATCACATCCTTCAGCTCGATGCCGCCGGTCAGCTTGGTGATTTCCGCGATCTGCTCATAGCTCGCCTCGCGCGCGAGACGTGCCAGGCGCGAGGCCAGCGCCGAGGTCACGTCCACGTGAACGATGCCCTGGGCCGCGCTCTGCAGGATTTTCTCCAGCGGCACCGAAGGCTGGCGGTCGAGGGGCCTGGAATAGGTCTTGCAGGTTTCGAACACCCCGACCGCGTCCACCACCACGAAGTGGGTCTTGCGCACCGCATCCGGCGTGCGCGCCTGCAAGTCGTCCGCGTCGATGATGCGGCAGCCGCGTCCCTTCATCTGCTCGAAGTACCCCGCCGAATTGATGTTGCGCATGAACAGCAGGCACTCGATCGCCTTGACGTCGGTGCCGGTGGCAATCATGTCCACGGTCACCGCGATGCGCGGAGAATAGCTGTTGCGAAACAGTTGCAGCAAGTCCTCGGGTCTGGCCCCTGTGGTCTTGGAGGTGATCTTCTGGCAGAAGTCATTGCCCTTGCCGAATTCATCGCGTAGCGCCTTCACGATGTCATCGGCATGCAGGTCGGTCTTGGCGAACACCAGGGTCTTGGGTACTTCGCTGCGATTCGGGAAAATCTCCGTGAACAGGCGCTCGCGAAAGGTTCTGACCACCAGCCGGATCTGGTCCATGGCGACCACGTCGCGATCGAGTTCGTTGGCCGTGTAGGGCAGATCGGCATCCAGTTCCGCGAGGCGCTTCTTGAGGCTGCGCCGGTCGCGCCGCGGCACGAAAAAGCCCGGCTGCTTTTCCAGCTTCGCTCCGTCGCGCGTGACCCTGGTCTGGATGCGGTACACGTCGTAGCCGACATTTACGCCGTCGGCCACGGCCTTTTCGTGTGAGTAGTCCTGCACTACGTTGCGCTCAAAAAAACCGACCGTCTGCGGCGATGGCGTGGCGGTGAGGCCGATCAGGAAAGCATCGAAATACTCCAGCACCTGGCGCCAGACGTTGTAAATCGAGCGGTGGCATTCGTCGATGACGATGACGTCGAAGGTCTCGAGCGGCACGGCCTCTTTGTACACCACCGGCAGAGGTTCCTTCACCAGCGGATTGCCGGACTCGAACAGCGAGCCTTCCTCGTTGCCCTCGTCGAACTCCTCCTCGCCCTTGAGCATGGAGTAAAGCCGCTGGATGGTGGTGATGCAGACCTTGGCCGCGGGTTCGATGCGATTTTTCGCCAGGCGCTGCACCGGGTATTCCTCGGTGAACCTGTAGTTGTTGTACGGACTCTGAAAGTTCTGGAACTCGCCTTCGGCCTGCTTGCCAAGGTTGTTGCGATCGACGAGAAACAGTATTCGTTTCGCGCCGCCGAACTTGAGCAGACGGTAGCAGAAATTACAGGCGGTGAAGGTCTTGCCGCTGCCGGTGGCCATCTGGATCAGCGCGCGCGGCTTGCCGAACGCAAGCGACTGTTCCAGGTTGCGTATCGCCTCGACCTGCACCTTCCACAGGCCGTTTTCATTGATGGCGGGCAACTCGCGCAGCAAGCCACGCGCCTGCTTCTCCAGTTTAGCGAGCCGCACCAGCTCCTCGGGACGATGGAAGCTGAACACTACGCGGCTGCGCGCGTCCGGATCGAGCCCGTTGGTGAATTGGGTGACCGCGCCGGTGGATTCGTACGCGAACGGCGGTGGCCGGCGCCAGGCGGGAAGCCCTGCGGGCACGCCGAGTGTGTACCTGCGGCTCTGGATCTCGACGCCGGTCAGGGTATGGCCCTCCGGCTTGGCCTCGACCACGCCGATGACCTTGCCGCCGGCATAAAGCAGGTAATCGACCGGCCCGGTCTCGAGCGGAAATTCGCGCACGGCTATCCCCGGCGCAGCCGACAGGTTCATGGCCTTGTGGTCCTGAACGGTCCAGCCGCAGGCGACAAGCTGTTTGTCGATTTCCTGGCGCGCTTGTTCTTCCGGGGTCATTGGTTGCGCGTGCACGAACGAGTGAGGATGCATTGTGCCACATCGCCGGAGCTATCCAGCGTCGCGCGCGCGTTCAGGGTCAGGGTCAGGGTCACACTTCTCGACTATCACTAATCTCACTCAGCCACAGCCGAGCGCAGCTTCAGTACGGCCGGCGTATGCGGGTTCAGTTTCTTCAGCCCCGCGATGAAATCATCGAACGGCAGCTCGTGGATTATTTTCAGCGCCCGCGCTCGCTTTTTCAGTTCCCCCCAGGCCAGTTGCCGCGGCTGGCCTTTGAAGCCGAACGCGATGAGATTCACCCGGTCGGCTGCGTTGAGGCTGGCCACATACCCGTCGAAGCTGTTCTCGATACGCTGCAGATAAATATCGAGCTTCTTTTCTTGCGCCATGAAATTGACCGCCATCACGCCGCCCGGCCGCAGCGCGGCATACGCCGCGTCATAAAACGCCTGGCTGCACAGCACCGCGGGCTGCTTGCCGTCGTCGAACCCATCCACCAGCAGCACGTCGGCGGATTCATCCTGCCCGGCGAGGTAATCGGCGCCGCAGGCGATTGCCACCTTCAGACGCTTATCGTCGGCTGGAAAACGGAACAGGCTGCGCGCCGCCGCCAGCACCTTGGCGTTGATTTCCACCACCGTGGTGCGCGTCCCCGGCATGCGCTGGTGGATATAGCGCGCCATGGAGCCGCCGCCCAGGCCTATCATCAGCACCTCGCGCGGCAGCGGCTGGAACAGCAGGAAGGCCATCATCGCGCGCGTGTAGTCGAGCGCCAGTTCGTCCGGGCGAGCGAGCAGTATCGAACTCTGGATAGCGTCGCCGCCCAGATGCAGCGAGCGCACACCGTCTTCCTCGCTCACCTCGACGCTGGCGCGGTCCGGCGCGAGCCGCTTTTTAGCAGTTGTCATTTGTCCGGCTCATGCGCCGGCGAGCGCGCGCTCGACGAACTCCAGCCGGTCCTGGCCCCAGAAGATCTCACCGTCGATGACATAGCTGGGCGCGCCGAACACATTGCGCGCCACGGCCTCCTCGGTATTGCCCCCGTACTCGGCTTTCACCGCGTCGGACTGCGCCGCGGCCGCGAGCGCAGCGGCGTCCATGCCCTGTTCCCGGCAGAGGGCGTTCAGGGTTTCCGCATCGGCGATATTGCGCTCCTCCGCCCAGCAGGCGCGCAGCGCCGCGCCGGCCAGGCGCATCGCCGCGGCGCTGCCGCCGGTTCGGCCCGCCGCCACGATGTATTGCGCCGCCAGGTCGGCCGGCACAGGAAAGAATTTTGGCTGCAGATTCAGCGGCAGTTTGAGATGGTCGCGAAAGCGCTTGAGTTCGACCAGGCGATAGGCCTGGCGCTGCGGCGCGCGCTTCGCCAGCGGCAGACCGCCCGAGACCGGAAACACCTTGCCGAAATCCACCGGCTTCACCTTGATAACGGCGCCGTGCCTCTGCGCCATATCGGCAAAGCGCGCGTGGCCCAGGTAGGTCCAGGGCGACATCGGCGAAAAATAATAGTCCACGGTCTTGCCCATAGTGTTTCCTTTGCATGAAATGGCGTCATCTTAGTCGAAAATCGTGCCGCGTTCGGGAACGCGATGCCCGGCGGCCGCAGTTGGTGCATACTCTTGCGACCTACGACTTGCTAAACCATTCCGGAGCTCAACATGAAACCACCCCTGCTGCAAACCACCATCGTCGGCAGCCTGCCCAAACCCGCCTGGCTGGCCGAGCCGAAGAAACTCTGGGCGCCCTGGCTGCTGCAGGGCGAGGCCCTGGACGAGGGTCTGCGCGACGCGGTGCGCCTGGTGCTGCGCGACCAGGAGTCGGCGGGGATAGACATCGTGACCGACGGCGAGCAGACGCGCCGGCATTTCGTCACCACCTTGATCGAGAACCTCGACGGCGTCGATTTTCAGAACAAGAAGACGGTGCGCATCCGCAACCGCTATGACGCCGACGTGCCCATGGTGGTCGGCCCGGTGGCGCGCACCCGGTCGGTATTCGCCGAGCACGCCCGGTTCCTGCGCGCCGAGACGGACCGGCGGGTGAAGTTCACCCTTCCGGGCCCCATGACCATGGTGGACACGCTCTACGACGGCTATTACAAGAGCCGGGAGAAGCTGGCGCGCGAGTTCGCCAAGGTGCTCAACGCCGAGGCGCGCGAACTCGAGTCCCTGGGCATAGACGTGATCCAGTTCGACGAACCGGCGTTCAACGTGTTCATGGACGAGGTGCGCGACTGGGGCATAGAAACCCTGGAGGCCGCGGCAAGCGGGCTCAAGTGCAAGACCGCGGTACATATCTGCTACGGCTACGGCATCAAGGCCAACAACGACTGGAAGAAGACCCTGGGTTCGGAATGGCGCCAGTACGAATCGACTTTCCCATTGCTGGCCAAGTCGAAAATCGACCAGGTATCGCTGGAGTGCGCCAACTCCAGGGTGCCGCTGGAACTCATCGGCCTGCTCAAAGGCAAGGACATCATGGTCGGCGCGATCGACGTGGCGAGCGAGGAGGTCGAAACCCCGGAAAAAGTGGCCCAGACTCTGCGCACGGCGTTGAAGTTCGTCGCGCCGGAGCAACTCTTCCCCTGCACCAATTGCGGCATGGTGCCGCTGCCGCGCGCGGTCGCGCGGGGCAAGCTCCAGGCCCTGGGCGCGGGCGCGGCGATCGTGCGCAAGGAGCTCGCGGGCCGCTGAACCGGGTCGTCACCAGTCCTGCCGGAAAGGAGCCCGCTCGATCCGGGAGCGGGCTCGCTTACATATGGAAACAATTCCTTACCACTATAGTCGCGCAAACTTGCTAGTCTTAAGCTGTTCGCACCGACTGGAGTGGCAAATCATGAAAGCATGGCCCAAAGCGATCGGTATTCTGGCCCTGGTGTTGTTCGGAACGCTGGCAGGCGGCCCGGCCATGGCGCAGCATCGCGGCCATGGCGGATACGGCTACCATGGCTACGGACACGGCGCAAATGTGCGCTTCGGCCTATCTTTCGGCGTTCCCATTTACGGGCTGGGCTATTATCCGGCGCCCTATTACGCTTATCCGGCCTACGCCTATCCGGCACCCGTGTACGCCTACCCCCCGGTGGTGGTGCAGACATCCCCGCCGGTCTATATCGAGCAGGGCGCATCCCAGACGCCGCCGATTCGGACTCAGGTCCAGGGCGACTGGTACTACTGCGCGGCGTCCGGGGCCTATTA
>JAJZUN010000682.1 GCA_021848555.1 Pseudomonadota bacterium
GAAGGCCGGCGATTTTGCCGCCGCTCTTGCCCGTCAGCGCCACCACCTGCATGTCGCGCTCGTGCGCGGCGTGGATCGCGGCAATGACGTTCTTCGAATCGCCGCTGGTGGAGATCGCGAGCAGCACATCGCTCGCCTGCCCCAAGGCCTGCACCTGCTTGGAGAACACCTGTTCGTAATCGTAGTCGTTGGCGATCGCGGTCAGGGTGGAGGTGTCGGTGGTCAGTGCGATCGCCGCGAGGCCGGGGCGCTCGCGCTCGAATCGCCCCAGCAGCTCCGCCGCGAAGTGCTGCGAGTCGGCCGCCGAGCCGCCGTTGCCGCAGGCGAGTATTTTGCCGTTGGCCAGCAGGCATTTCACCATCTGTTCGGCCGCCTGCGCGATGGGCGCCGCCAGCAGTTCGGCCGACTTTTGTTTGGTTCGGGCGCTGTCGGCGAAATGCTGACTCACGCGTGCGACGAGATCCATCTATGCTCCGGGGGATCAAAAAAGCCATTCTACCTTAGCGCGCGCCGCAAAATGAGGCGATCAAGGCGATCAGGGCGGGAATGGCAGGCCGCCGCTCCGGCCAGCGTTTCCTCATTCAACATAGACCTCGAACTCTATGCGCTTGCGCGGATTGCGGTGCGGCTGCAGCCGGCTTATGCGCGCGTCGAGAATTTCGCCGCGGTCCATGGCCCAGGCGAGCGCGGCGTTTTGCGCGCGCGGCAGGTACCCGAGCGTGTGCCCGCGCCACTCGACGCGCACCGCGCCCGCGTCGTGGACGTTGTCCGGCTCGCGCGCCAGGCGCAGCGCGTCGCCGACGCGCAGGCTGCGCCATACCTCCGGCGCCTGGTGATAATTGAATCCCGCAAGCGGCGAGCTTTGCACCAGCAGGCGCACCTGCTGCGCCGCTGCCGGTCGCGGCGGCAGGAGCGCGCTCGCAAGCAGCGCGGCAGCCAGCAACATGGCTCTATTCACCGAACGCATCCCTGATCCATTCGATGCGGTCCGCAGCGAGCGCATCGAGCAATACGACATCGAAACGGCAGGCAGGTTCCGGCCTGCCTGCAAGGTAATGACGCGCGGCCCGCAGGATGCGTTGACGCTTGACGGCGGTAATGCTCGCCGCCGCACCGCCGAAATCGGCCGTGCGCCGCAGTCTCACTTCGACGAACACCAGGGCCGGCCCGTCGGCCAGGATCAGGTCGATTTCGCCCAGGCGGCAGCGATAGTTGCGCTCGATCAGGCGCAGCCCGCGCGACTGCAGATAGTCCGCGGCCAGCGCTTCGGCGAGCGCGCCGCTGTCGTTGCGCGCGCGCGTCATGACGCGCAATCCGATCCCGCCCGGGGCAAGCCTGCGCTTGCGTCATTGCCGGCCGCAACGCACAATCCCATGCCATGGAACAGCACGGCAAGAGCGAACAGCGCGGCACGCAGGCGGAAGTGCAAGGCCATGGGGCGCAAACCTCGGAGGGTGCGGGGAAATTATATGTCGTCGCCACGCCGATTGGAAACCTGGGCGATATCAGCGTGCGCGCCCTGACGGTGCTGGCGCAGGCGGACCTGGTCGCCGCGGAAGACACGCGAACCACGGGGCATCTGCTCGCGCACCATGGCATAAGGGCGAAGCTGATCGCGCTGCACGAGCACAACGAAATGCAGCGTGCGGCCGAACTGGTCGCCCGGATCCAGGCGGGCAAGACCATCGCGCTGGTGAGCGATGCCGGCACGCCGGGGATCTCGGATCCCGGGGCGCTGCTGGTAGCGCGGGCCAGGGAGGCGGGGATCACCGTATGCCCGGTGCCCGGTGCCAATGCTGCCATCACCGCGTTGTCGGCGGCGGGGCTGCCGGCGCCGCATTTTTTGTTTTATGGTTTCCTGCCGGCCAAGTCCGCGGCGCGGCGCACCGAGCTGGAAGCGCTGCGCGAACTTCCCTACACCCTGGTGTTCTACGAGGCGCCGCACCGCGTGACCGAGTGCGTCGCCGCGCTCACCGAGGTCCTGGGCGCGGAGCGCGAGATCGTGATCGCGCGCGAGCTGACCAAGCTGTTCGAGACCATCTACCGCTGCCCGCTGGGCGAGGCGGGAGCCTGGCTGGCGGCGGACGCCAACCGGCAACGCGGGGAGTTCGTGCTGGTCGTGTCCGGCGCGCAGGCGCCGCTGCAGCAAGGCTTGCCGGCCGAAGCCGAACGCGTGCTGACCTTGCTGCTGGCGGAGTTGCCGCTCAAGCAGTCCGCCGCGCTCGCCGCGGCGATTACCGGGGCGCGCAAGAACGAACTGTACGCGCGCGCGCTGGCCTTGCGCGCACCCGGCGGACGAAGCCCCGGGGTAAGTTCCGATCAGTAGGCGCTGCCGACCGCGTCGTTCACCAGTTCTTTCAGTTGATCGAAGCCGAAGCTCGGCAGCGGCCTGCCGTTTACGAAAAACTCCGGCGTCGCCGTCACCTTCAGCGTCTTGGCGGCGGCGATGTCCTGCTGGATGATTTTTTCCATCTCGGGCGTATCCATGTCCTGGCGGAGCTTCCTGATATCCAGACCCACGCCGCCGATGTAATTCCACACCATTTCCGGCTGCGGCCGGTGGTTCGGCGCCCAACTCGACTGGGCCGCAAACACGGCTTCCAGGGTTTCGAAGAACTTGCCCTGCATGTTGGCCGCCTCGAGAATTTTCACCACGTATTCGGAGCCGCTGTGGAACGGGGCGTAGCGGACATAGAGGCGGATCTTGTCGGGATGGGCCGCCATCAGTTTCTTGACGAAAGGATAGAACTCCTTGCAGGTTTCGCAGGCCGGATCGAGAAATTCGACGATATCGACTTTCGCCGCGGGGTTGCCGTGGGCGGGGGCGCCCTGGCGGATGAAGGTCGACTTGTTGCTCTGGTAGGCC